>JAFZQJ010000009.1 GCA_017620395.1 Clostridia bacterium
CTCCGCGATAGTGATATTGCGGCTTCGCCGCAGTGATATTGACGCTTCGCGTCAGTTAAGGAGCAAATTGCCTGCGGCAATTTGAATTATCCTTACGCAGAGCGTTTGTCATCCTGAGCGGAGCGATGCGAAGCATCGCGCCCGTAGGGACGAGCATTGCTCGTCCGGGGATTGACGCGCAACGCCGCGTTTCTGTCATCCTGAGCGAAGCGGCTGAAAGCCGCGCAGTCGAAGGATCTCACGTTGTCCTTTGTCATCCTGAGCGAAGCGGCGGAACGCCGCGCAGTCGAAGGATCTTAAAGACGAGCTTTCCTTTTCAGCGGAACTCCGCGAAAGAAAACGAAGCGTAACCCCCGTTTCCGACTGCGCACTTTCCCGATAACACGACCGTTACCGACAAGATCCTTCGACTCCGCAGACTTCGTCTGCTTCGCTCAGGATGACAACGTATGCAAACGGCTGCGAAAGGTGTGGGGTCCCTCGCTTCGCTCGGGATGACAGACTCTTTTCGCCGATTTTTCCCAAAAAACGCAAAAAACTTCTTGACAACGCTTTTTCGCGGTGTTATACTCTAACCGTAAACGAGCGCAAGCTCCATAAAACGAACACAAACGATGCTTCTTTAAGCGGGTGCAGAGACGCCGGCAAGACGCAGCGGTTACGTATGTTTGAACGCAACCTCTCCGCCTGTCGGCAGGGAGGTTTTTTCTTATGCGTGAAAAGGCGATACTTCTCGACGCGATCTCGATCGAACGCGCGCTGATGCGCGTAGCGCACCAGATCGCCGAGAAGAACGCGGATATCAAGTCCGTCTGCCTTATCGGGATAAAGACGCGCGGCGTGCCGCTTGCGGAGCGCATCGCGCTGAACATCGCGCAGATAACCGGCGCGACCCCGGACGTCGGCACGCTGGACATCACCCTCTACCGCGACGACCTGACGAGAGTCGCGGATTCGCCCATAGTGCGCGATCCGCAGATACCCTTCTCGGTCGAGGATAAGACGGTCGTCCTCTGCGACGACGTCATCTACACCGGCCGCACGATACGCGCGGCGATGGACGCGGTCATGGACGCCGGCCGTCCGGCGCGGATACAGCTTTTCGAGCTGATAGACCGCGGCCACCGCGAGCTGCCGATACGCCCCGACTTCGTCGGCAAGAACGTCCCGACCTCGCAGGCGGAGGTAATCACCGTCCGCCTCCGCGAGACCGACGGCGAGACCTGCGTGAAGCTGCTGGAGAGATAAGCAGACCTCTGTCATTCCGAGGAGGTGGCTGTGAAACCGCCGCCGACGAGGAATCCCACACGATTTGCAGCTGTTTGCATAGCTGTCATCCTGAGCGGAGCAGACGAAGTCTGCGAAGTCGAAGGATCTTGTCGGAAACGGGTGTGTGAAAGGAAAAGTGTGCGGCGGAAAACGGGTTTTGCGTTTCGCTTTCTTACGCGGCGCTTCGCCGAAAGGGAAATCTCGTCTTTAAGATTCTTCGGCTCGCTTCGCTCGCTCAGAATGACAAACGCCCCAAGGCGCTTCGTGATAACAAAACACACGTCGTATATCTTTGCGGAAAAAGCCGCGTGATATAGAAAAATCAAAAATAAAAAAACGGAGGACAAAACTATGAATCTGACTTACCAAGTCAAAGACAAGCCCGGGTTCGGCAAAACGCTGATCTTCGCGCTGCAGCAGGTGCTGGCGATCCTCGCCGCCACCATCGCCGTTCCGGCAATCGTCGGCAACGGCATGTCCCAGTCCGCGGCTCTCTTCGGCGCGGGCATCGGCACTCTCGTGTACCTTTGCTTCACCAAGTTCCGCAGCCCGGTCTTCCTGGGCAGCTCCTTCGCGTTCATCGGCTCGATGTTCGCGGCCTTCGGCGGAGCGGCTTCCGCGGCCGCCGGCTACGTCGGTCTCATCATCGGCGCGGCCTTCGCCGGTCTCGTCTACGTCGTCATCGCTCTGGTAGTCAAGTTCGCGGGCGTCAAGTGGATCAACAAGCTCATGCCCGCGGTCGTCATCGGCCCCACCGTTTCGATAATCGGCCTTTCGCTCGCCGGCAACGCCGTCGGCGATCTGCAGGTCGGCAAGGTCATGGTTGACGGCGCTTCCGTCGCCAGCCCCTACATCTGCATCCTCTGCGGACTGATCACCCTCTTCACCGTCGTGCTCTGCTCGGTCTACGGCAAGAAGATGGGCAAGCTCATCCCCTTCATCATCGGCATCGTCGCCGGCTACATCGCCGCCACGATCTTCACCCTCATCGGCAACGCCACCGGCAACGACCTGCTGAAAGTCATCAACTTTGACGCGTTCAAGGATCTGACCGTCTTCGCGGTTCCGGATTTCACCTTCCTCAAGTTCTCTGAGGGAATCAAGGCCATTGACGGCAGCTACATCGCCACCCTCGCGGTCGCTTACGTCCCGGTCGCGTTCGTCGTCTTCGCCGAGCACATCGCGGACCACAAGAACCTTTCCTCCGTCATCGGCAGCGACCTGCTTGAGGATCCGGGCCTCCACAGAACCCTCCTCGGCGACGGCGTCGGCTCCGTCGCGGGCGCGATCTTCGGCGGCTGCCCGAACACCACCTACGGCGAATCCGTCGGCTGCGTCGCCATCACCGGCAACGCCTCCGTCGTCACCATCTTCACCACGGCGATCATGTGCCTGGTCATCAGCTTCTTCGGACCGTTCGTGACCTTCCTCGCCTCCATCCCGAACTGCGTAATGGGCGGCGTCTGCATCACGCTCTACGGCTTCATCGCGGTCAGCGGACTTAAGATGATCCAGAAGGTCGACCTGAACCAGAACGGCAACCTCTTCACCGTCGCGGTCATCCTCATCTGCGGCATCGGCGGCCTCTCGATCACCTTCGGCAAGGTCACCCTCACCGCCATCGCCTGCGCGCTGATCCTCGGCATCATCACCAACCTCCTCGTCAGCAAGAGAACCACCAACGCTCCCGAGTTTGAAGAGAAGGCCGAAGAGAAGATCGAACAGTAATTTTCAACCGGAAGAGCAACCGGTAAACAGAATAAAAAAAGGACGCCCTAAAGGGCGTCCTTTTTTGCTGCCGCGCTGCGTGTTCTGTCATTCCGAGCGCAGCGAGGAATCTCCTTCCCTTTGCAGCCGTCTGCTTTCGGTGTGGGATCCTTCGCTGCGCTCAGGATGACAGCTTTGCTGTCAGTTTACGGTTTACGGTTATGATCGCCCTTCGGGCGAGTTATGAGTTCGCCGGAGGCGAACGCTTTTCCTTAAACGCGGGCGAAGCCCCGCGCTACATGCAAAAGACGTGATCTCCTATCGTACATATCACCGGTCTTGAACGTATCCACCTGCTCGTGGCGGTCTTCGGATTGTAGTAATATATCGCGCCGCCGGAGGGATCGACGCCGTTGATCGCGTCCTTCGCCGCGCGGTAAGCCGAAGCCGCCGGCGCCATATTGATTTGCCCGTCGTTTACGCAGCTGAACGCTCCCGCCTGATAGACGACTCCGCTGACGCTGTTGGGGAAGGAGGGGTGCCGCACGCGGTTGAGCACCACCGCGCCGACGGCTACCTGCCCGGAATAGGGCTCGCCCCGCGCCTCCGCGGAAATGACCCGCGCCAGCAGCTCGTAGTCCGCGGCGCCGTAGCCGCCGTATCCGCCGGCGGCGGACGCCGAGCCGCCCGCGCTCCCGCTTGAAATGCCCATCGCCGCGAGTGTCTTCGGGCCGGCGACGCCGTCGACCGTCAGCCCGTTTTTGCGCTGAAAGTATTTGACCGCCTCGTAGGTCTTCGGCCCGTAAACGCCGTCGACCGCGCCGTCGTAATAGCCCCAGCGTTTCAGCTTCTCCTGTATCTTAGTGACCTCGCTTCCGCGTGAGCCGTAGCGCGACAGCGCCGCCGCGCCGAACGCCGCTCCCACCGCGAAGGCGAGCAGCACCCCCGCCGCGACGAGCCTTATCAGGTGCTTTTTCAGCTCGCGGCGTGCGTTTTCGTTGATATTCTTCATAGGTTGCGCCTCCGTTGCGTTTTATACGGAACTATTTTGCCGCCGGCGGCGAAGATTATTCTCAAAACAGGCGAAAAAAGGGTTGACATCGCGCCCGCGATAGTGCATAATATATACGTAATGAAGCGCGTATGCGCGAATGAGTCGAAGGAGGCGTTATTATGAAAGAGAAGAGCAGCAAGACCGGGTGGATAGTCGGAGGTATATGCGCCTTCCTCCTCGCGTGCGCGGCGGCGGCTTTCTTCATCTACCACTCCGTGCAGGAGCGGCAGCGTATGGAAAGATGGCGCCACTACGACGACAAATATCTTGACGACTGATCCTCGTTGATGCAAAGCGGCTCCCTGCGCGTGAAAGGCAGGGAGCCGTCGTTTTACCGTTACGGTTTCGGAGGGCGTGGCTTATGGAGTTCAGAATCGTTGCGCGGCTGCGCGGGGACTTTCCGGAAAAGTTCGGAGTTCCGCGCCAGAGCGGGCTCGCGAAGACGCTTTCGCGCGTCGTTTTCGAGCCGGAGTTCCGCGACGCTAACGCGCTGCGCGGCATAGAGGAGTATTCGCACCTCTGGCTGCTCTGGCTTTTCGACGGCGTCGGGGAGGAGTACAGCCCCACCGTCCGCCCGCCGCGGCTCGGCGGGAACAGGCGCGTCGGTGTCTTCGCCACGCGCTCGCCGTTTCGCCCCAATCCGATCGGGCTTTCGCTCGTGCGGCTCGTGAAGGTCGGGAAGGAGAACGGCCTCGGCACGGTGCTCACCGTCGAGGGCGCGGATATGACCGACGGCACGGCGATCGTCGATATAAAGCCGTACCTGCCTTACGCCGACTGCGCTCCGCACGCCGAAGGGGGCTTCGGCGAGGCGCTGAAGGGCGCGAAGCTCAGCGTGGAGATCCCGCCTTCGGAGGCGGCGAAGCTGCCGCCGGAGAAGCTCGCGGCGCTCGTTTCCGCGCTGGAGCAGGACCCCCGTCCCGCGTATCAGGACGAGCCCGGCCGCGTCTACGGCCTATCCTACGCCGGCAGGCAGGTGAAGTTCACAGTCGCGGGCGGAAAAGCGACGGTGCTGAGTATCGGCGAATGACCGGCCTTCGCTTCGGGACGGCCCGTCCGAGCGGCCGGAAACGGCGTTTTTGCCGTGCAAAAAGGCGGTTTTTTCACTGCTAAGGGCGTTTTTTTCGCCGGAAAAGCGGATCTGCGGAAAAACGGCTGTAACCTTTGCACCTGTGGAAAAAGATATTTCTGTTATAATATAACGCTTTACAAGAATAAGTTACAAAATAGTTACAAAAAAGTTACAAAATCGGTTGACTTTGTAACTTTTTGTGCTATAATAGCCTCATAGCGGCCGGGAGGACCGGCTGTAAATCCGGCGCCGGAGTGCGCCGCTGAAATGAGGCTTTCCGAATGAAAAGACTTCTGACCGTGCTCGTCGCGGCAGCTATATTGCTCACCATCGTTTTCACAACGTCCGGATGCGCGGCCGAGGGACTTCACCTCGGGCAGGCGTCCATCGTGACGACCTCCACCACCTTCAAAACCGCGCCGGATCCCGACTCCGCGTCGAGCGAGCCGGAGCCGTCCTCCTCCGAGGAGAGCGGCGAAGCGGAGGGCGAGCCCGCATCCTCCGGCGACTCCTCCGGCGAAGGCTCGGACGAAAGCAGTGAAGAAAGCAGCGAGCCCGAGCCCGCGAAGCCCGCTTTTGAAGGCGGCAGCGTCGGCGTGAACGTGCTTACCGCTTCCATCACCATCGACAAAGAAAACATTATCCGTTCGCTGAAGCTCGACAAATACGAGCTTTCCGTCGAGGTCGACGAAAACGGCTACCTTGTCGGCGATATTTCCACCGACGGCGTCAAGAGCGCCAAGGAAATGGGCTACGACTACGGCATGAAGTCCTCCAGCAAGCTTTCGCTCGAATGGTTCGAGCAGGTGGAGAACTTCGAGAAGTGGGCGGTCGGCAAGAAGGTCAGCGAGCTGCTGAACATGAAGACCGTCTATATCGACGAAACGCGCCCCAGTGTGCCGGGCGAGCCGGATCTGAACGTTTCCGTCTCCATCTCCGTCGGCGATTTCCTCAAGGTGATCAAGCTGGCGGCGATCAACGCCGGCTGGGATCCCTCAAGCGACCGCCTCGCCGAGTCCTCCGAGGAGGAGGAAGTGACCTACAGCAGCTTCTTCGAGAGCGATTCCGGTTCCTCCGGCTCCGGCGAGCGTGAGGACGAAGCGCCGGTCAGCAGCGTCGTTGAAGGCGACGGCAGCGGCGAAAGCGCCGACGCCGGCAGCAGTAATTAACGTCAGGTAAAAAAATCCCTTCCGCGAGGAAGGGATTTTTGATAAGCGCCGGACAGTCGCGATCGGCGGGGATAAGCCGCAAAAGCGAATATCGAAATAACGAAGCCGCTTCCCGCCGGAAGCGGCTTCGATGCGTTCAAAGCCACCGCGTCCGGCAGGCGCGGGCGTGAAATATAAAGAAACATTCGCCGCGGTGTTGCATTCCGTCGGTTTTTCTGTTAAAATATGATAAAAGGTGCGAGAATGCGCGGACGAGCAATGCTCGTCCCTACGGGCGCGATGCTTCGCATCGCTCCGCTCAGGATGACAAACGCTCTGCGTAATGATAATTCAAATTGCCGCAGGCAATTTGCTCCTTAACTGACGCGCAGCGTCAATATCACTGCGGCGAAGCCGCAATATCACTGTCGCGGAGCGATAATATCACTGACGCGAAGCGTCAATATCACTGCGAACGCCCCGCGTTCGCCCGGGGGATTCCTCGTCGGAGGCGTTGCCTCCTCCTCGGAATGACAAAAAAACACCCCCGGTCAAGGAGGTCGGCTTATGAAAAAGCTCAAATCATCGCCCGCGGCGAGTTTCGCCGCCGTTGCGCTCATATACGTTATCGCCGGCGCGGCCGGCTTCGCGGTCTACGGCGCGTTCGACGCCGACTGGCGGGTGAAGCTGCTGGCTGCGGACGTCGCGGCGACGGTCGTTACCTTCGCTTTCAGCGTTCTGCTGAAGAACGCCTCGGTCTATGATCCCTACTGGAGCGTTCAGCCGATAGTGATATGCGCCGCGTACGCGTTCCCGCGGCGGCTGACGCTGCTTTCGGCGCTGCTGCTTCTGGCAGTTTGCGTCTGGGGACTGCGCCTGACCTGGAACTGGGCGCTGAACTTCGGCTCGCTCGAGCGCGAGGACTGGCGCTACGTCATGCTCCGCGAAAAGACGGGGCGGTTTTATCCGATAATAAACTTCGTCGGTATACACATGGTGCCGACGCTGGTCGTCTACGGCTGCGTCCTGCCCGCCGCGACCGCGATACGCGACGGCGCGGAGGCGAACTTCTGGAGCGTCGCGGCGGTCTGCGTCTGCTTCGGCGCGGCGGCGCTGCAGGGGATAGCGGATATCCAGATGCGCGGCTACCGCGCGGAGCGCGACGCGCCCTTCTGCCGCCGCGGACTGTGGAAATATTCGCGCCACCCGAACTACCTCGGCGAGCTGCTGATGTGGTGGGGTATCGCGCTTTCCGTCTTCGCCGTATACACGAACTGGTGGCTGCTGCTCGGCGCCGCCGCGAACACCGCGCTTTTCCTGCTCGTCAGCATCCCGATGGCGGACGGCAGGCAGGCGAAGAAAGAGGGCTTCGCGGAGTACAAGGAGCAGACGCGTATGCTGCTTCCTGTGAAGAAATGACGCCGCGTTGCCTTGGCTCCCTCTGAGGAGGTAGCGAAGCGGAGGGCGCGGTAGTGAATGACAGCCCGGTGGGCTGTCAGAGCCGCGACCTGACCGAGCCCGCAGGCGAGACGCTGGATTGCCGGAGCAACGCGACGGCAAGACTGAGGGAGAGATAACGCCAATATGCGTTCAGAAGCGGCTTCGTGCCGCAGACGCCGAGTTATCTTTTCCGCGTCTCCGGCTCAACGCATATACATAAGGAGGGTCATCGTTATCTCTCCCTCCGTCTCGGCGACAAGTCGCCGATCCACCTCCCTCCTCAGAGGGAGGCAAGACCGCCTCCGGCGGCGCTGAAACGAGGTAAACCTATGTCAATGACGCTTGACGAAAAAATCGCGAAGCTGCAGAGCTTCATCGACTCCGCGCGGAGCGCCGTGTTCTTCGGCGGCGCGGGGGTGTCGACCGAGAGCGGCGTGCCGGATTTCCGCAGCAAGGACGGGCTTTACAACGTCCGCGACGTGCGGTTCGACGGCTACCGCCCCGAATACCTGCTCAGCCACACCTGCCTCGTGCGCGAGCCGGAGGTCTTTTTCGAGTTCTACCGGCAGAAGATGGACGCGCGCGGCGTTCAGCCCAACGCCGCCCACATGAAGCTCGCGGAGCTGGAGCGCGCCGGAAAGCTCGCCGCCGTCGTCACCCAGAACATCGACGGCCTGCATCAGAAGGCGGGCAGCGTCAACGTCTTCGAGATACACGGCACGACTCGGCGCAACTACTGTATGCGCTGCGGAAAGCCTTTCCCCGCGGACTTCATCTACGACTGCGCGGAGCCGGTGCCGCATTGCGACTGCGGCGGCATCGTCCGCTGCGACGTGACGCTTTACGAGGAGCCGCTGCCGGACGACGCCGTGCGCGGCGCCGTTTCCGCGATAGCGAACGCCGACCTGCTGATAATCGGCGGCACCTCGCTGACGGTGTATCCCGCGGCGAGCTACGTCCGCTATTTCCGCGGCGACCGCCTCGTTATAATCAACAAGGAGCACCTGCCGTACCCGCTCGATCCGGTAAAGGACCTTGAGATAAACGCGCCGATAGGGAAGGTGTTGTCTCACCTGACGGTGAGACAGTGAAATTGCCGCCCAAGGCGGCCTTGGCTCCCTCTGGGAGGGAGCTGGCAAACGCGACTGCAAGGAGCGTTTGACTGAGGGAGAGAAAAACGTTCGCCTCCGGCGAACTCATAACTCGCCCGAAGGGCGATCATAACTGTAAACTGTAAACTGACGGTATCGCTGTCATCCCGAGGGCGAAGCCCGAAGGATCCCACACCGGGAGCAGACGACTGCAAAGGGAGGGGGATTCCTCGTCGGCGCGTTCGCGGCGCTCGGAATGACAGAACGTAAGCGCACACGTTGTCATCCTGAGCGAAGTAACGCGCGGCGTTACGAAGTCGAAGGATCTTGAAGGTAACGGTCGTGTTATCGGGAAAGTGCGCAGTCGGAAACTGAGGTTACGTTTCGCTTTCTTGCGCGGCGCTTTCGCTGAAAAGGAAAGCTCGTCTTTAAGATCCTTCGACTGCGCTCCCGTCGGTCGCTCCGCTCAGGATGACAAAGGGCGGCGCGGGTGCGAGAATGCGCGGACGAGCAATGCTCGTCCCTACGGGCGCGATGCTTCGCATCGCTCTGCTCAGGATGACAAACGCTCTGCAAAGGGAAGGGGAGCTGTCGAGAAGGGCAACGTCCTTCGAGACTGAAGGGTTGTCGGTTTCCTTAAAGCGGACTGCTTGACTGCACAACCCCTCCGTCTTTCGCCTGCGGCGAAATCCACCTCCCCTTGCACAGGGGAGGCTTCCCGCGCCCCGCGTTTGACTGCGAAATATATATCACACTCGAGAGGTGTTAATTTCTATGATCAAAAAACTTTTCCGTCAGATGCTGTTCACACAGATACTGTCCGCGATGACGGTCACGCTCTGTATGCTGATCGACAGCATAATGATCGGCCGCTTCCTCGGGGTCGACGCGATGACCGCCTACGGACTGGCGACTCCGCTGCTGCTCGTCTTCGCGGCGATCGGCAGCATGATCTCCGCCGGCGTGCAGGTCATGTGCGGCAAGACGATGGGATGCGGCGACCGCGAAGCGACCAACGGCTGCTTCACCGTTTCCGTGTTTCTGACCGCGGCGATATCCGCCGTCGGTCTCGTGCTCGTCTTCGCCTTCACCGGTCCGGTCGCGCAGCTGCTCGGCGCGGAGCCGGGGACCAACGTCTACGAGCTGACGAAGGGCTATATGCGCGGCTTCATCATCGGCGCGCCCGGCTTTATGGCGGTGCAGATGCTGGTGCCGTATATGCAGATATCCGGCAGCCGCAGCCGCCTCGTCGCCGCGGTCATCGCGATGACCGTCGCGGATATCGCGGGCGACCTGCTGAACGTCTTCGTCGTCAGATGGAGCACCTTCGGAATGGGCCTCGCGTCCAGCCTCAGCTACTACGCGGCGCTCGCCATCGGCATCGGCTACTTCTTCAAAAAGGACTGCCTCTTCCGCTTCAAGCGCAAGCTGATAAAGGGGAGGACCTGCGCCGAGCTGCTGAAATACGGCGTGCCTACGATGATAAATCAGGTCGCGCTCGTGCTGCTCGTCTTCGTCTATAACAAGCTGCTGATCGGCACCGGAGTTTCCGCGGCCGTCGCGGCTTATTCGGTCATATCCACGGTAGGCAACATCTGCTACTGCTTCGGCGGCGGCTGCGGCTCGGTCGCGCTGATGCTCTCGGCGATATTCTACAGCGACGCCGACCGCACCTCGCTGCGCGAGCTTGTGAAAACGATGACCTTCTGGGCGGTCGCGCTCGACGTCGCGGTCATCGCCGCCTGCTGCGCGGCGGCGACTCCGATAGTCGACCTCTTCATCGAGGACGCCTCCGCGCGCGATCTCGCGGTCGCGGGCCTGCGGCTGTTCTCGCTTTCGCTGCTGCCCTGCTCGCTGAACACGACCTTCAAGAACTACTATCAGGGCATCGGCAGAAGCGGCTTCACTCAGGCGATCTCGGTGATGCAGAACTTCGCGCTCGTCGCGCTCTCGGCGTTCGTTTTCAGCCGCTTCCTCGGCGTGACGGGCATCTGGCTCGGCTACGTCAGCGGCGAAACGCTGACCTGGCTTGTCGTCTGCGCCGTCGTCTTCATCAGGAATAAGAAATTCGCCGTGAACGCGGACGCGTTCTCGCTGCTCCCCGCCGACTTCGGCGCGAAGGAGGGCGAGAGCATGGAGGCGGTCGTGACGAACGACGCCGACGCCGTGGAGGCTTCGCGCCTGGCGGCCGAGTTCTGCCGCGCCAACGGGCGCAGCCCGAAGCAGAGCAGCCACATCGCCCTCTGCATAGAGGAGATGGCGGAGAACATCGTCAAGCACGGCTTCCGCAAGAGCGGCGGCCGCGACTGCCGCATCGACGTGCGCCTCACGATCCGCGGCGACGACTGCATCATCCGTCTGCGCGACAACTGCGTCAATTTCGACCCCGTCAAGTATATGGAGCTCCACCGCGACGACGATCCCTTCTCACACATCGGCATCCGCATGGTAATGAAGACGGTCAAGGACGCCAACTACGTCAACTCGCTCGGACTCAACAACCTGCGTCTGGTGGTGTAAAGCGGGTCTCTCCGGCGCGTTCTGTCATTCCGAGGAGGCGAAGCCGACGAGGAATCCCCCGTCTTTCGCAGACGGCTGCGCTTCTGTCATCCTGAGGGCGAAGTCCGAAGGATCTCACGCAGCGCAGCGGGCGGTCTGTCATCCTGAGCGAAGCGACCAACGGGAGCGAAGCCGAAGGATCTTAAAGACGAGGTCGTGTCAAAAATAAAAGTGTGTATCCGGAGCAGCCGTTAACGCTCATACTCCGAATACACACTTTTTCTTTTGTTATGCCGTTACCTTCAGGATCCTTCGACTTCGTGACGCTGACGCGTCACTTCGCTCAGGATGACGTACGTTCTGCTGACGGTGGGGGATCCTTCGGCGCATTGCGCCTCAGGATGACAGGCCTAAAGCGTGAACCTGTGATAGACCTTCTTGCCCTTGCGCATCTTCACGCCGTCGGCGAGGCGTTCCTTCGCGATCGTTTCGGCGAAGGAGGCGACCTTTTCGCCGTCGACGGTGACGCCGCCCTGCTCGATGGTGCGGCGGGCGTCGCTCCTGCTGGTCGCGAGGCCGCCGAGGAGCATCAGGTCCACGACTCCTATCGCGCCGTCGGTGAAGGCGTCCTCGGGCACGGAGGTGGTGGGCATATTCGCGTCGTCGCCTTCACCGGAGAAGAGCGCCTTCGCGGTGGCTTCCGCCTTCTTCGCCTCCTCCTCGCCGTGGACGAGGGCGGTCAGCTCGTAGGCGAGCACTTCCTTCTTCTCGTTGACGCGGGAGGCGTCCCACTTATCCATCTCGGCGATCCTGTCGAGCGGGATGAAGGTCAGCATGCGGATGCACTTCATTACGTCCGCGTCGTCGACGTTGCGCCAGTACTGGTAAAACTCGAAGGGGCTGGTCTTGTCCGGGTCGAGCCAGACCGCGCCCTTCGCGGATTTGCCCATCTTCTTGCCCTCGCTGTTGAGCAGCAGGGTGATGGTCATGGCGTAGGCGTCCTTGCCGGTCTTTTTGCGGATAAGCTCGGTGCCGCCGAGCATATTGCTCCACTGGTCGTCGCCGCCGAACTGCATATTGCAGCCGTAGTGCCTGTTGAGATAATAGAAGTCGTAAGACTGCATTATCATATAGTTGAACTCGAAAAAGCTCAGTCCGCGCTCCATGCGCTGCTTGTAGCATTCGGCGCGGAGCATGTTGTTGACCGAGAAGCAGGCGCCGACCTCGCGGAGCAGGTCGATATACTTAAGGTCGAGCAGCCAGTCGGCGTTGTTGACGGCGATGGCCTTGTCCTCGCCGAACTCGATGAACTTCCCGATCTGCTTCAGGAAGCAGTCGCAGTTGTGCTTTATCGTTTCGGCGTCCATCATCGCGCGCATATCGGTGCGGCCGGTGGGGTCGCCGATGAAGCCGGTGCCGCCGCCGAGCAGGACGATGGGCTTGTTGCCGGCGAGCTGGAGGCGCTTCATCAGGCAGAGCGCCATGAAGTGCCCGACGTGGAGCGAGTCCGCGGTCGGGTCGAAGCCGATATAGAAGCGGGCGCCGCCGTTGTTGATGAGGTCGCGGATCTCCGCCTCGTCGGTGACCTGCGCGATAAGACCGCGCGCCTGCAGTTCTTCGTAGATTTTCATATTCTTTCCTCCAAAAAAGGGTGATAGCATCACAGATACACGGTATTTTACACCAAAAGGGCGGTTTTGTCAACCGCAAACGCCGATTTCGCTTGACAAAGCGGCGTTAAAAGTATATTATAGATAATGTACGAAACAAAACGTGACTGATTGAAGGCAAGGACAATACGCCTGACGGACGTCCCGACTTGCCTTTTCCCCTGTTTTCAGGTGCGAAGCAGTTTTGAGCGAGCTGATTTTGGCCCGTTCAAGGCAAAAGCGCAAGGCAATACTTTGTGTATTGCCGAGCATTTTAACGCAGAACAGGGCGGAATCAGCCGGTCAAAACCGTGTTGGTCTTGCCGTAAATCAGTCAAAATAAAAAAAGGCGAAGACGGGAAAAGAGCACCCGACAAGACGGTCGCCAGAGAGGCGGCGCGGACGAAACGTCCGGCTGGAACGCCGCCGTCCGTCCGGAAGCTCTACCGCTCCCAGCAGCCGCGGCGTTGAAGGCAGAGTAGGCGCCGCCGTACCCCTGCGTTAAAGGGCAACGAAGCGATAAATCAAGGTGGAACCGCGTGCAAACGCCCTTGACGGCGCAGTCAAACTGCGCGCGTCGGGGGCGTTGTTTTGTTTGAGGGAAACGGAGCCCGCCTGCCTCCCCTGTGCAAGGGGAGGTGGCAGGCGCGACCGCAGGGAGCGACTGACGGAGGGGTTGTGCTCGCGAAGCGAGCTCATAACTGCCGTCGTAGGCGGCATCATACTTCTAAACTGTAAACTGATTGAGTTTAGATGACGCCGTTGGCGTCAGTTCAGAGTTATGATCGCGCTTCGCGCGAGTTATGAGTTCGCCTTCGGCGAACGCTGCGCCGCCTTGCGGCGGCGACAACCCCTCAGTCTCGGACGGCGTGGCCGCCGCCCTCGCCAGCTACCCTTACACAGGGGAGCCCGGACGAGCAATGCTCGTCCCTACGCCGACGCCCGTCGCTCCCCCAAACAATCCCCGTAAACTTAACATAAAAGGAGCAACACACCATGAAAAAACGCGTTCTTTCCGCACTCCTCACACTCGCGCTCGTCCTCGCGCTCGTGCCGGCGTTCGCCGCGCTTCCCGCGGCGGCGGGGACGAACGATGCCGTCGAGCGCCGGACGGTGCTCTACTCCACCTCCTTCGAGGAGGACCCCTTCACTTCGCACGCCTGGGGCAATTTCGACATCGATCAGGATAATCACTACTGGCTGTATCATCACAACCCCGCCGGCGGCGACTATTTCCACACCGGCACCGGCTCGGTGATGTCATACTCCTACGACTTCACCTACAACAAGCCGCTCTCCCCGAATAACTGGCTCAGCTCCGGCTACGTCGACATACCCTACGAGGGCGTGACGACCGTGAGCTTCTGGGTGAGGGGCACGTCGTCCAACACCTCCGAGGAATTCAGGATTTGCTACGTCGACGAGGAGGAAGGCGGCGCGCCGACCGTCATCGCCGAGGGCACGGCGACGACCTCGTGGCAGAAGTTCTCCGCCGACGTGACCGAATTCAAGGGCAGGACGGTATACTTCGTAATCTCCCACGTCACCCCCTACAGTCCCTATAACGACGGACGCCTCCTCCTCGACGATTTCGAGGTCGAGAACGTCGTGACGGAGAACGTCCTGCTCTCCGAAGACTTCGAGACAGACCCGTTCCAGCGCGGCTGGCAGCAGACCGATATGGACAAAGACGGGCACGTCTGGGAGTTCAAAGGCAACTATACGCCGAAAGCGCACGGCGGCTCCGGCGCGGTGTTTTCCGAGTCTTACGGCAGAAACCCCGACGGACCGCTCAACACGCGCAACTGGCTGTGGACTCCCGCCGTCACTATTCCGGATATTGGCATGACCACGCTGCGCTTCTGGGCGCGCGGCTACAGCAACAACAACTTCCGCGAAGAGTTCAGGATAGTTTACCTCGAATACAACACAGCCCAGACCTACTATCTGGACAGCAAGTCCACCGTCACGACCGGGGAATGGAAGGAGTATGCCTTCGACGTATCCTCGCTCGCCGGCAGGAAGGTCTATCTGATTATCGAGCACTACAACAAAAAAGCGCAGTATCAGCTCCTGCTGGACGACCTTTCGATAGTCAACGCGCCCGATCCGTATGAGATATACGCCTTCGATTTCGAGACGGATCCCTTCGATAACGACTGGACGCGGCATGATATGGACGGCGACGGCCTCAACTGGTTCTACGCCAACCCCGCGGGCACACTCGCCGACAGCCCGCTTTCGCACGGCGGAACCGGCGCGGTCTGCTCCGAATCCTACTATGACGGCCACGATCTGACGCCGAACAACTGGCTCGTCACCCCGTATATATTCGTGCCCGCCGAGGGCGAAACGACCGTTTCGTTCTGGGCGCGCGGCTCAAACGCGACCGACTTCGCCGAGAGTTTCACCGTCAGCTATATCCGCTACGGCGAATCGGTCCCGACGCTGCTGAGCGGGAAGATGACGACCGTGAACGAGTGGCGGAAGTTCACCGTCGCCCTGCCCGAGAGGCTGAACGGCAAGTGGCTCAGAATATGCGTCTCCCACGCCGACACGACGGGTATGTTACGCCTGTACCTCGACGATTTCTCCGTCCGCTGCGTACCGCCGGCGAAGCCGGACGTTACGAAGGGCGATATGGACGGGGACGGCGAGATCACCGTCGCGGACGCGCTCGCCGCGCTCCGCATCGCCGCGAAGCTCGCGGAGGAGACTGACGAGGCGATCGCGATCGGCGATATCGACGGCGATAACGCGATCACCGTTTCCGACGCGCTGGCGATCCTCCGCGTCGCCGCCAAGCTCGCGGACGAAAGCAGTCTGGCGTAACGCGAAGCGCCGCGTTCGTGTCATCCCGAGCGAGCCGGAGCGCCGCGTTCGTGTCATCCTGAGCGAAGGCGAAGCCGGAGCCGAAGGATCTCACGCCGTCGTCTGAATTCCGAGCAAAGCGAGGAATCTCACGCTGAACATAAGCTTTGTTATCGTTTCGGATACTTCGGGCTTCGCCC
>JAFZQJ010000010.1 GCA_017620395.1 Clostridia bacterium
ACTTCGTTTGCGTGTGCGACGCGGCGGCCTTGCCGGAAAGCGCGGAAACGAGCCCCGTTACGTCGCTCTGCGCGTGCGCGTGCGCGAAATCGGTTACCTCCGACTTCGTGTGCGTGTGCGACGCGGCGGCCTTGCCGGAGAGCGCGGAAACGAGCCCCGTTACGTCGCTCTGCGCGTGCCCGTGCGCGAAATCGGTTACCTCCGACTTCGTGTGCGTGTGCGACGCGGCGGCCTTGCCTTCGATCGCGGAGGCGAGCTGCTCGGCGACGGAGGCGTCCACCGCCTGCGCGGCGGAGTCCGCTTCGAGGTCGTTCGGCTCAACGCGGAAGGTCAGCATTACGCTGCGTACCCTGCGGACGACCTCCTGACCGGAAACGACTACTCCCTCGACGGTCAGCGTCGCCTTCCCCGCCTCCGAAAGCGGGAGCGCGGGCGCGTCGGCGGTGTAAACGCCGTCGGCGTCCGGCCCGGTAAGCAGCGTGTATCCGCTCGAGCTCCCGCCGGCGGAGCGCCACAGAAGGCGCTTTGCGAGGCCGTTCCAGCCGGAGTCAAAGCGTAGCGCGACGGTAACGGCGGCGACTTCGCCCTGCGTGCCGAGCTCGCGCGATGAGGCGCGGGCGCGGTTTCCGGCGACTTCGATGTTGATGATTCTCTGCATATGTCACTCCTCTTCGGGTTCGGGCTCCGGCGCGGTGAGCGGGAGCGTAACGCCGTTGATGTTTTTGTAATAAAGCCTCCCGTCAGCGCCTTCGAAAAGGGTGTTGATCTGCACCTGCGACGGCGAATACACGCCGACGATGCGGATATAAGGGAAGACGCCGCCGGCGGCTTTATTCGAGGCGAGCAGTACCGGTCCGCCGGGAGCGCCGATATAAAGCGCCTTCGCTTCGGTGCGGTAGCCGAGCTCGTTCTCCTTCAGGTCTGAGGCCGCGGGTACGCCGCTGCCTCTGCGGATGGCGAACCTGTCCATAGGCTCACCCGTTGCTTTCGGCGGCTATGTACGCCGCGGCCGCAACGTCCTGGCGGCGGCTCTGCTCGAGCGCGAGCGCGAACTTGCGCTTGATGCGGACGGGCTCGCCGCGCTTGATCAGGCAGTTCTCGCCGCCGACGGCGACGAAAACGTCGTCTTTGTATCTGTCGCCGTCGCGGAAAAGCTCGACGTCGACGTATTCGTCAAGCCGCGCGTTCTCCGCGGCGACGGGATCGGTAGCTGTTTTGGTCATGGGTGTTCCTCCTTATATCTGCCGCCGCAGGCGGCAATATCACTGACGCGAAGCGTCAATATCGCGTCACGCGAAGCGTGACATATCGCGCCGCCGGAGGCGGCATATCGCATTTGCCGGAGGCAAATATATCGTGCCGACGAAGTCGGCGAAATCCCTCGCTTCGCTCGGTGCGATATATCAGCTTGGCTGATGCGATATATCCGCTGACGCGAATACGATATATCAGCTTAGCTGATGCGATATGCTCGCCTTCGGCGAACGAGCGCTGCTCGCTTCGCTCGTAGCTTTATCCGTTAAACGTGGACGTGGTCTCCACGCGCACCATATACTCTTCCACAAGGCGCTTTGCGGCCTTGGTGGCCTTCCAGCCGACGGTGGCGCGCTGGTCGAGCGGGTCGCCCGAGCCGGCGGAGCCGAGCTGCTTGGTGATGTGGCGCAGTCCGCCGCCCTGTATCTCGGTAACGCCGTAGGCGTTGTCGCCGAGGATGAGGGTGGAGTAGACGGCGCGTCCCTTCGCGCCCGCCTCGCCGGGATAGATAACGGCGTTGGCGGCGGCGGAGCTGATGTTCTCCTTGAGCGTCAGCGTGGCGCTGCCGGCGCTGCCGGAGGTCGCGGAGGCGATCTCGCAGAGCGTGGAGCCGATGATTATCTTCCTGCCGGCGAGCTTGGGCGCGTTGGCGGAGCTGATCGCTTCGGTGACGGCGACGGTCTTGGTCGCGGCGCTGATCTGCGTCTTTACGGTCAGCGTGCGGACGCCGGGAAGCAGGTCGGCGGCGGTGAAGATCTTCGCCTCGCTCGTTTCAACGAAGCGGACGCCGGCGATCTTGCCGATCTCGCCCTCGAAGATATTCTTCGAGCCGGCGTATTCGGAGGGGTTCACCCAGTCGGGATCGCTCATCAGATCGTAGGCGACGTCGGGGTGGACGATCGCGACGTAGGCGCCGTCGATCTTCTCGGCGTTCATCGCCTTGAGCTTGCGGGCGGCGCGCTTGACCATGTCGACGGTCAGGTAGTGGTTGCCGCTCGATTCGCCGCCGACGAGCAGGTGTCTGCCGCTGACGGAGTCGTCCGCGTACTGCACGTTCGTGCCGCCGTTGACGACCTCGCGGACGACGGCGTCGAGGGTGGCGCCCGCCTGCGCTCCGAGCAGCTTGGTCGCCTGGACGATGTTGTTATCGACGGCGGTCAGCAGGAGCATATCGGACATCTCGACGTAGTCGCCGTACTGCGCGATATCGGCGGTGGCGCCGGTAACGGTCAGCTTTCTGCCGGAGGGGGTGACGCCCTCGGTCAGAGGAGTCGTCGCGGCGGGCAGGGGCGAATAGCGTCTGAACTGCACCGTCTTGCCGCCGTTTTTCGCGACGGGCTGCTTCTGGCCGAACTGATCGTGAACGAGCTTCGGAGCCGCGTTGTCGATCAGGTAGTCGGAGTAAAAGGTCTTCATCTCCGCCGACAGATCGCTGTCGGTGGTGACGTTGGTGTCGGCGTCGAAACGCCTGAGGTTGAGGGTGTAAGTGTCGTACTTCATGTGTTTTCCTTTCTTTGTTATCTGCCGCGAAGCGGCAATACCACTATGCGAAGCATAATACCACTGCGGCGAAGCCGCAATATCACTGCCGCGAAGCGTCAATATCACTATGGCGGAGCCATAATATCACTGCCGCCGCAGGCGGCGCTCCGTAGGGGCGATTATCAATCGCCCGCGGCTCCCCTGTGCAAGGGGAGCTGTCATTTTTGCGGAGCAAAAATGACTGAGGGGTTGTCCGTAGGGACGAGCATTGCTCGTCCGGGCATCGATGCACTCACGTCTGTCATTCCGAGGAGCCGCGAACGCGCCGACGAGGAATCCCCTTCCTTATGCAGACGGCTGCGAAAGGTGTGGGATCCCTCGCGCTTCGCGCTCGGGATGACAGCCGCCGCAGGCGGCGCGGCGTTCGCCGCAAGGCGAACTCATAACTCGCCCGAAGGGCGATCATAACTGTAAACTCTAAACTCAATCAGTTTACAGTTTACAACTATGATGCCGCCTGCGGCGGCAGTTATGATGCTCGCTTCGCTCGCAGTTTGCTTTGACCTGCGGTCAAAGCAATCCGCGCATAGCGCGTTCCGCTATCCTCGCGCGCTGTTCGCGGGTAAGACCCGCCATGCCGCCGGTGAGCACGGCGCCTCCGGGGCGCGCCCCGTTCTCGTTCGGGCGCAATCCGCGCAGACGGACGCCGTCCAGCGCACGCGCTTCCGCTTCCGCGGCCGCGGAAACGCGTATCGCTTCTCTCACCTGCGGCATATGCGTCGCCTCATAGGCGGTGCGGAGGCCGACTCCGGCGCGAAGCAGACGGCCGAAAGCCGGCTCCTTCGCGGCGGCGGCGAGGTCGAAGGCGGGGTAGTCCTTCTTCAGCTCCTCCGCTCCCGCGGTCCATTCGGCGTAGAGCGCCTCCGCCTCGTCCGCGAGCCGCGCCGACCGCGCCGCGAAGGTCACGGCAAGCCCGCGTCCCCCGTCCCCGCGCGATCCGCTTCCCGCGCCGTCCCCGCCCGCGCAACCTCTGTCATCCCGAGGAGGCGCGGCCGACGAGGGATCCCCCTCCCTTTCCGGACGGCTGCTTGCGGTGTGGGATTCCTCGCGCTCCGCGTTCGGAACGACAGGCGCTTTCGCGCCGCCTCTGTCATCCCGAGGAGGCGCAGCCGACGAGGGATCCCCTTCCCTTTGCAGACGGCTGCTTGCGGTGTGGGATTCCTCGCGCTCCGCGCTCGGAATGATAGACGCTTTTGCGCCGCTTCCGCTCACGCCCGCGGAAATGGTTTTTTCCTCCATAAAAATCCTCTCTTTCGTACCGTTTCCTCTTGCATTTTTCAGCATATAGTGGTAGACTAATTATATATGTGCAATATGTGCGATAATCGCGTTCAAGGAGAATGCTTATGAGAGCTGCCAGACACGCCCGGACCGGCGTCAAAAAACTTCCGACCGAACTCATCACGCTGCTTTTCATGCCGGCGGCGGTGTTGTTTCTCGAGCTTTGGTTCCGACTCTATTTCGTTTCCGCGCAGGCGGGCGGATTTTTCGACTTCATCGGCCGCTTCTTCGGCGCGGGACTCTGGCTGTCGATCTTCTTCTCGGTCGCGGCGGGGATATTCTTCACGATACTCAGCACCTTCTTCTCGCGGAAGGTCAACCGCCGCATCGCGCTGGTCATACTCGGCATAATCACCGTCTACTTCTGCGTTCAGGCGGTCTACTACCACGGCTTCGGCACGATACTGAAGATCACGCTCGCCGCGGACACCGGCGCGGAGGCGGTGACGCAGTTCGCCGGGAACACGGTGAACTACACCCTCCAGATGCTGTGGTTCATATTCTTCTCGTTCATACCCTTCGCGGCGCTCTTCGTCTTCGGCCGCAGCTGGAAGGCGAAACGCGCTCACGGCGAGACCTGGCACAAGCTCTTCGACAAGCCGCTCATCCGCTATGAGAAATACCCGATCCCCGCGAAGGCGGTGCTCGCCGTCGTCATGGCGGTCATACAGCTCATCCCGTGGGGACTGATAATGATGACAAACAAGACGACCGGACTGCGCGCGCAGTACACGAGCGCCTTCGAGCACACGCTGGCGGCCGAGAAGTTCGGCCTGCTGACGACGGCGCGGCGCGAGCTCGCGATCGCCATCGGCGGCACGAAGGACGTCATCATCCTGCCCGAAGGCGGCGGCAGCGAAGGCTCCGCGCAGGGCAGCGGCAGCAACGAAGGCCCCGTCTACGCGCCCAACGTCATGGACATCGACTTCGACGCGCTCATCGCAAGCGAAAAGGACTCCGACGTCAAGAAGATGCACGAGTACTTCAAGAGCCGCACCCCGACGAAGCAGAACGCCTACACCGGACTCTTCAAGGGCTACAACCTCGTGATGATAACCGCGGAGGGCTTCTCGCCCTACGCGATAAGCAAGGAGCTGACCCCGACGCTGTATAAGATGCAGACCGAGGGCTTCCGCTTCCCGAACTTCTACACCGCGGGCTACGACGACACGATCACCGGCGAGTTCGTGCACACGACCGGCCTGATCCCGTCCAACGAGGTCGCCAACAACCTCAAGAAGGTCAAGAACAACTACCTGCCCTTCACAATGGGCGCGCAGTTCCAGAAGCTGGGCGTCTACACCTACGGCTACCACCCGCACACCTACACCTACTACGGCCGCAACGAAACCCACCCGAACCTCGGCCTGAACGCCTACAAGGGGCGCGGCGGCGGAGTCGTCGACGGCAAGGAGAGCAGCAAGTACGCGCTCGAGCTGGAGCATCCGCGCTACTGGCCGGAGAGCGACCTCGAAGCCGTTCAGGCCTCCTTCAACGACTACGCGGGCAAGAACGACGACAAGCCGTTCTTCGCCTACTACATGTCGGTCAGCGGCCACAAGGACTACTACTTCGAAGACAACATGATGAGCTGGAAGAACCGCGAGCTCGTCAAGGATCTCCCCTACTGCGAGGAGGACCGCGCCTACATCTCCTGCAACATCGAGCTGGACAGAGCGATGGAGTGGCTGATGGCGGAGCTTCAGAAGACGGGCGAGCTTGACACGACGGTCTTCTGCATCACGCCGGACCATAAGCCGCAGATGCTCACCGACGCGCAGGTCGAGGAGATGGCGGGCAGAAAGCTCGACGGCGAATTCGAGATCTACCGCAGCGTCTTCCTGCTCTACTGCGCGGGCTACAAGGACGCGCCGGAGATCACCGCTCCCGCCAACAGCGTGGATATAATCCCGACGGTCTCCAACCTCTTCGGCTTCGAATACGACAGCCGCCTGCTCTTCGGGCGCGACCTGCTCGATCCGACCGCGGAGCCGATAATCACGCTCCGCACGCGCAGCTGGATAAGCGACAAGGGGCGCTACAACTTCCGCACCAAGACCTTCGAGCCCGCCGCGGGAGTGAACTTCCCCTCGCAGCAGTCGATAGACAACTACGTCGAGCGCGTCAACAACGTCGTCAGCAACAAGTTCCGCATGTCGCACAACGTGATATTCAAGGACTATTACAGGAAAGTGTTTAAGAAGTAATCGCGTGTAAAGCGAAGCTTCGCAGTCAGGCTCCCCTGTGCAAGGGGAGCTGTCGAGAAGGGCAACGCCCTTCGAGACTGAGGGGTTGTCAGAGCCGCGGCCTGACCGAGCCCGCAGGCGAGACGCTGTCGAGAAGGGCAACGCCCTTCGAGACTGAGGGGTTGTCACAAAGGAGTCAACATGGAGCGCAAGCACAATCGCGAGCTCGTTCCCGTCGCCAGAACTCTTCGTAAAAGCATGACGAAGGAAGAGCGGAAACTGTGGTACGAATACCTGCGCGCCCATCCCGTTAAATTCACGCGTCAAAAGGTGCTCGGCGCGTACGTTGCGGATTTCTACTGCGCAAAGGTCAAGCTCGTTATCGAACTCGACGGCTCCCAGCACTACCTTGACGGCGGCCCGCGGCGCGACGCCGTGCGAACCGGCTACCTGAACAACTTCGGCGTTACAGTTCTGCGAATACCGAATAATTACGTCAACTCAAATCTTCGCGGCGTATGTGAATACATTGATAACGCCGTTGCGCTTATGCTGAAAGGCGAAACCCCGCCGCCGATTGTATAGCACCGCAAAACTTTGTCCGGCTCTCCTGTGCAAGGGGAGCCGTCGTTTTTGCCTGAAAAACGACCGAGGGATTGTCATTCCTTTCGCAGCAGCGCGGCCTTGGCTCCCCTGTGCAAGGGGAGCTGTCGAGAAGGGCAACGCCCTTCGAGACTGAGGGGTTGTCCCCCTCCCCTCGCAGCAGCGCGGCCTTGGCTCCCCTGTGCAAGGGGAGCTGTCAGCGCCGTTGAAAACGGCGATGACTGAGGGGTTGTTGGTCGTCGAAAAGCCGTGTTATCATTGCACAACCCCTCCGTCAGTCGCTCCCAGCGGTCGCGCCTGCCACCTCCCCTTGCACAGGGGAGGCATCCGCCCGCATATCACGTCCGCGCAAGCGGATATATCACTTTGCGCGAAGCGCAAACTCCACCGCGGCTTTGCCCTCGAAATCGAGCATCCTCATCGCCGTAAGCGCGGCGTCGCGGTTCTCGGGCCTGAAAAATCCCATAGCGAAAAGCTCTTTTGCGAGCTCGTTCTGCTCCATACGCGAGAACGGGCTCTTTTTTTCCGCGCTGACGCGGATATCGAAGACGGGGCGGCGCGTCCAGACGCCGCCGTCCGGCGCGGGCGTCTCCTGCACCGCGATCCCCTCGTTCGAGAAGGTGAAAAACTCGGCGGCGGAGGCCTTCCCCTCGAGGGGAAGGTGGCGCGAAGCGCCGGATGAGGTGTCGCCTTCCGCGCTCTGCCTCATATCATATCCCCCCGGGCCGGTCACGCGGAAGACTCTGCCCTCTTTATAAAACTGCCTTATCAGCTCCACTACAGTCTCGCCTATCCTCGCGAAGGCGCGGTAGGACGCGGCGATGACGTCGCGGCTGATCTTGTTGCCGGCCTCCTGCAGCGCGATTATCGCGGAGGCCGCGGTGACGCCGCCTCTGACGCCGCCCTCGGTGAAGTCGCGGCTGCCGCTGGTCTCCTTCAGCTCGTTGATCTTCATCTGCAGCATCGTGGAGGCGAGGTTGGAGACGGGCGCGGCGATTATCTGGCGCACGCGTGTCTCGTCCGGCTCGCCCTCGACCTCGACGAGCGGCTTCGACCAGTCGAGGAACTCGTCGGGATTGAGGCCGGCGTTCTTCCTTATGAAAAACCTCGGCTTGCTGGTCATGACGGTGTTCTCCATAATGACCTGCGAGAGGCGGTCGATATACGCCTGTGGATCCTTCATCACGTCTACGTAGCCGAAGCCGACGGGCGTGCCCTCCTCGGGGAAGAGCACGTCGAAGACGACGGGGTAGCGTCCGTGGTCGTAGTAGCCGCGTTCGGCGTAGAGCTCATCGTTTTCGGAGGCGTAGAGCAGCGTCTCGCCCGCGAACTTGCAGTAGTGCAGGACGGTCTTTCCGTCCCGCTTTTTCTTATAGTACCAGTCGACGACGAGGGTCTTGTCCTCGGTGGAAACGGATTCGTCGAAGACGTACTCCTTGACGTCGATGACCTTGCCGGCGCGGTCCTTTTTAAGCTGCGGGTACTCCTGCGTCAGCAGGTCTGTATCCTGCAGGCCGACGATGAAGAGATCGCGCGACTGCTGGATATCGGTTATGCCCGGCTGCCAGAAGACGTTGAGCAGGTCGAGCTTGCGGACGGAGACGTCGCCGACGCCGCCGTCGAGGGAGGGATCCCAGAAGACGCCGTAGACGGCGGTGCCGTTCTTGAGCTTGTACCACCAGCAGTCGGAGTAGGTCTGCTCGAAACCGCATCGCTCGAAGACGACCGGCAGCACCTTTGAAAGCTGCCCGGCGGCGGGGCGGTCGGACTCCTCGCGCGGCAGGACGTTCGCGACGGGGAAGGCGTCCATCGCGTCGGCGTGCTTCGACGCGAGCGAGGAGAAGAGCCACGCGCTGACGGGCTGCTCGCGGTCGGCGGCGCTTTTGCGGAGCACCTCCCAGTGGCGCAGCTTGTACCAGCGCTCGTTCTCGACGACGCGCTTCTCGAGGGACGCCTTCGCGGCCTTGTACTTTTTCAGCGTTTCCGCCGCGCGCCGCACGTCCGCGGTTGTGATTGTGTTGTTGGGCATGGTTGTTTTCCTTTCTTTCATCTGCCGCCAAAGGCGGCAATACCACTATGCGAAGCATAATACCACTGCGGCGAAGCCGCAATATCACTGACGCGAAGCGTCAATATCACCGCCGCCGCAGGCGGCGCTTTTTCCGAGGCGGAGCCGAGGGACCCCGCCGCCGCAGGCGGCGCCTTGGCTCCCTCAGACGAGGGAGCTGTCGAGGACGGCGTACACGCCGTCCGAGACTGAGGGAGGGAAAGCTGCGTTTCAACCGCAAACCTCGCGACAGAGGAACGGCTTTTCCCTCCCTCCGTCTTGCCGTCCGCTGACGCGTCCGTCAATCCACCTCCCTCGTCTGAGGGAGGTCCGCTCGCTTCGCTCGCGGTGATATTGCTCCGCTGCGCCGCGCAGTGATATTTGCCTGTCGGCAAGTGATATTGCGCGCCTCCGGCGCACAGTGGTATTGCGCCTTCGGCGCAGATATCTCCCCCGCTCACAGCTTCAGCCACTCATACCGCCCCTGCTCCCCCTCGTCCAGCGGCGAATACGGCTTCGCCTTCGGCCGCGGGGAAACGGAGGACGCGATCGGCCACGCCATGAGCACGTAGCGGCACTCGTCGTAGGCGTGGTCCTCCTGCGAGGTGTCGACGTCCTCGGGGTCGACGCTCGAATAGGTCAGCGACGGGAGCGTCCTGATGAAATTGCGGCAGGTGTTGAAGACGTAAAACCCCGGCTCGCCGCGTTCGTCGAAGGCGAGGCGGTCGTGGAGCTGCATCTTGCCCGCGATGCGGGTGTTGTCGCCGCGGTCGAAGTAAACGCCGCGCCGCTCCATCAGCGAAGCGACGCTGTCGCCGCGGCTCTCGTCGAAGATGGACGGGTCGGCGATCCCGTGTATATACCGCCCCTTCAGGTTCGGGTCGGACGCCTCCGCCGCCTTGATCTCCTCGGCGATGCGGCTCGGCTCCCAGCGCACGCCGACGTTGGGCGCGCCGGCGCAGCCGTAAAGCTCGCGCACGCGGTAGACGCGGCGGTCGCCGTCCACGGCGTACCACCCGACCGAGAACGGCTTGGCGTAGCCGAAGTCGAACCCGCGGTAGAGGCTCCACGCTTTCGGTATCGCGAAGGGCGCGATGACGTGCGTGCCGCGGCGCGTTTCGTAGCCCGCGGGGTCGTCGCGCCACTCGGCGAAGACCTGCCCGCTGAAGGAGTCCCAGTCGCCGTAGAGCAGCGCCGCCTTCTCGGCGGGAGGCAGCATAGCGAGCCGCCCGACGTAGTCGGGATCGTTCTTCAGCAGCGCGAAGTTGTCGAAAACAGTTGAATTGATAAATACGCGGCTGCGCGGAAACGTCTTTACGCTGCCGTCGGGCATACGCGCCTCGACGGATTCGGTTATCGTCGTGGCGGGCGGCGCGGGCGTGATGAACCTCGCCTTCACCCAGCCGTGTCCGACGCCGCCGGGGTTGGCGGTGGCGCGGACGTAGCCGACGGTGCCGGGGCCGTTGGCGCGGTTGCGCGAGAACATATAGGAGTATTCCTCCCATGTGAAGTGCGTCAGCTCGTCGAACGCGACGTAGTCGAAGCTCTTGCCCTGATACTTCACGCGGTCCTCGGGGCGCTGCATCGCGCCGAAGACGATCTTCGCGCCGGAGGGGAACGTCCAGTAGTGCTCGGAGGCGTTGAAACGCGCGGCCGGCACGGCGCGGGGGTAGTAATAGAGCGACTTTTCGATCAGCTCGGAGAGCTGGGGGTAGGTCTTGCGGAGTATCAGCCCCTTGTAGTGCGGGAAGCGTATCTGCCGCAGCGCCTCCATGACGAGCGCCTCGCTCTTGCCGCCGCCGGCGGCTCCGCCGTAAAGCGCCTCGTATTCAGTCCGCCGCATGAAGGCGGCCTGGCGGGGCTGCGGAGTCCATATAGTGTGAGGCATAACGGTATCCTTCCTGCTCCTGCACGACGCGCGGTGTCCCGCGGTGAAATTGCGCCTTTCGGCGCAGTGAAATTATCTCGCTTGCGCCCGATAGTGAAATTGCGCCGCCGGCGCAGTGAAATTGACGCTTCGCGTCAGTTAAGGAACAAATCGGCTGCGCCGATTTGAATATATTCAAATTGCCGCAGGCAATTTGGTCGTTGAACTGCGAGCGAAGCGAAGCAATTTCACTGCGGTTTATCCGCAATTTCACTATGCCGAAGGCATAATTTCACTGCGGGCTCTCCGAGCCCGCTTCCCTCTCCGCTATCTCTATCACGCCGACGGGATCCGCTTCGCGCCCGCCGGCGATCGCGCGCTTGAGCTCCTCGACGCCCTTGAGCGCTTTGACCGCCTCGCCGAGCCACTTGATATCGACGCTCGTCCGCACGCTCCCGTCAGCGCGCTGCGTTTCGCTGCGGAACGCCCCGTCTTCAACGGCTTCGCGGATGCCTTTCGCGATCCCGTCGGCGGCGTCGTATTCCTTTTTCAGCATTTTTTCGATCCGGCTCAATGAAACTCCTCGCTTTCGCGTAAATCGGCCACCCTCACGTTTTCGGGGAACGCCTCGGCGAGCTTCTTCAGCCCGACGAGCGCGAACTCGAAGTAGGGCTTCGCGACCGCCCCGGCGCAGACGATACGGCATTCGCCGTCGCCCTCGCCGACGAAGAGCGAAAAGAACTCCTCGTCGTGCTTGAGCAGCACCGCCGCGAGCGTACCCGTCAGCGCGGACGCCGCCGCGCAGACGATATCCCCGCCCAAGCCTTCCCCTTGAGGGGAAGGCGGCGCCGCCTTTCCGCCGTATCCCGCGTGACCGGAGCAAACCAGCTCCCGCACGCCGTTCGTATCCTTATAGCTTACCGTGATCATACTTTCCCTCCCGTCCGCGCGCCGTTTTTCCGTAGGGACGAGCATTGCTCGTCCGCGCAGTCACGCTGAACGCCGTCCTCTGTCATTCCGAGCGCAGCGAGGAATCCCCCGCCGTAAGCAGCGCGTTCGGGAAGCTCCCTCAGACGAGGGAGCTGTCGCCGAAGGCGACTGAGGGAGGGATAAACCTTCCCTTTTTATCAGGCGTCGCCTCAAGAGACAGGGCTTTTCCCTCCCTCCGTCTTGCCGTCCGCTGACGCGTCCGTCAATCCACCTCCCTCGTCTGAGGGAGGTTCCCCGGCGCACCGCAAAGCGCCGTCCTCTGTCATCCTGAGCGGAGCGGCGGAACGCCGCGCAGCCGAAGGATCTCACGCAGCGCAGCGGTCGGTCTGTCATCCTGAGCGGAGCGACCGACGGGAGCGCAGTCGAAGGATCTTAAAGACGAGGTTGTGTTAATAATAAAAGTGTGTATTCGGAGCAGTCGGTAATGCTCATACTCCGACTGCGCACTTTCCCGATAACACTACCGTTACCTTCAAGATCCTTCGACTTCGTAACGCTGCGCGTTACTTCGCTCAGGATGACAACGTATGCGCTTACGTTCTGTCATTCCGAGGAGGAGGCAACGCCTCCGACGAGGAATCCCCCGCCTTACGCAGCCGTCTGCGAAAGATGTGGGATCCCTCGGGCTTCGCCCTCGGGATGACAGCTTTGACGCCCGCGCGCTTGTGCTTTCAATAGACTAACTATTGAAATATTACCACCGTTTTCCGGCTTGTCAAGCGGATTTCGCCGTTTTCTACCTTTTGCACAACGAATATAATAGCGTTTCTATTTACGTTTGTGCAAACCGCCGAAAATAAGAAATATTCTATTATTTTTCTCAAATAAGTTGACAATTACTATTATTTCGGGTTATAATAGGCGCGAAAGATGCGACGCGCGCCGCCCCCGGGGCGGGATCCGCGTCCGTGAAAGGACTGATACGTATGCCGCGCAACGTCCCCGGCAACAACCTCAAACTCCTCCGCAAGGAAGCGAAGCTCTCGCAGGCGGAGCTTTCCGCGCTGCTCGGCGTGCACCAGACCGCCGTCTCGCAGTGGGAATGCGGCCGCACCGCGCCGGACGTCCGCTCGCTCAAAAAGCTCGCGGCGCTCTACTCCGTGACGATCGAAACGCTGCTCGGCGGCGGAGAAGCGCCGGTCGAGGCCGCCGATCCCGGGAAATACGAGGAGGTGCGCAGACGCGTCCGCGTCACGAGCCGCCGCGTGCCGATACTCGGAAGCGTGCAGGCGGGCGCGCCCGTCAGCGCGGTCGAGGATATAGTCGGCTACGTCGCGCTCGACGAGGACTTCGGCGGCGAAGACGGTGAGTATTTCGCGCTGCGCGTCCGCGGCGACAGCATGGAGCCGCGCTTCATGGAGGACGACGTCGTGATCGTGCGCCGCCAGGACGACGCCGAAACCGGCGACGTGGTCGTCGCGCTGACCGGAGACGAAGCGACGATAAAGCAGCTGCGCAAGCGTGACGACGGCGTGCTGCTGATGCCCTTCAACCGCGCCTACGAGCCGCTCTTCTTCACCGGCGCCGAAGCCGAATCCCTCCCCCTCCGCATCCTCGGCAAGGTCGTGGAATTAAGGGCGAAGATATGAGGCGCGTTCCGCAGGGGCGACGCCCCCGCGCCTTTCGCCCGCGCCTTTCGCGCTCACGTCTGTCATCCCGAGGGCGAAGCGTGGTTCGCGCCCACGCCTGTCATCCCGAGGGCGAAGCCCGAGGGATCCCACACCGAAAGAAGACGGCTGCAAAGGGAGGGGGATTCCTCGCTGCGCTCGGAATGACAGAACGTAAACGCACGCGTTGTCATCCTGAGCGAAGTAACGCGTAGCGTTACGAAGTCGAAGGATCCTGAAGGTAACGGCAGTGTTATCGGAAAAGTGCGCAGTCGGAAACGGGGGTTACGCTTCGTTTTCTTTCGCGGCGTTGCGCCCAAAAGGGACAGATCGTCTTTAAGATCCTTCGACTGCGCGATGCTTCGCATCGCTCCGCTCAGGATGACAAACGCTCTGCGTAAGGATAATTCAAATTGCCGCAGGCAATTTGCTCCTTAACTGACGCGAAGCGTCAATATCACTGCGGCGAAGCCGCAATATCACTATCGCGGAG
>JAFZQJ010000011.1 GCA_017620395.1 Clostridia bacterium
CGAAGGATCTCACGCAGCGCAGCGGTCGGTTTGTCATCCTGAGCGGAGCGACCAACGGGAGCGCAGCCGAAGGATCTTAAAGACGAGCTATCCCTTTCAGCGCAACGCCGCGAAAGAAAGCCCCGCGTCGCCGCATTCGCCGACCGTAGGGACGAGCATTGCTCGTCCGGGGATTGACGCGAAAGCGCCGTGTAAGAAAACGAAACGTAACCCCCGTTTCCGACTACACACTTTACCGATAACACGACCGTTACCGACAAGATCCTTCGACTCCGGCTTCGCCTTCGCTCAGGATGACAACGTATGCGCTTACGTTCTGTCATTCCGAGCGCCGACGAGGAATCCCCTTTCCTGTGCAGCCGTCATCTTTCGGTGTGGGGTCCCTCGGGCTTCGCCCTCGGGATGACAGGCGCTTCCGCGCGCTCACACCGTAGGGGCGATTATCAATCGCCCGAAATACGTTCAAATCGCTGCCGCCGGTTTTCTATCCGCCAAAACGGTAAAAATCGCGCCGAATCTGTTTTAAGGCGCTTTTCGCGCGATATTAGCGCATAATACATAAATCTATTATATCACTTTTTTTCAAATGCGCAAGCGAAAACGCGAAATTTTCGCGCGAAAAATGCAAAAAAATTCTCATGTTTGAACATAAATATTACCGCGCACGCGCACGCGTGCGCGTAGACGGGCGTTTTCACGCCCTTTCCCCGCCCTTATCCGCGTCGGATTCTGTCGAATTATGCCGAACGGCTTTTGACGCGGGCGTTCGCGGGTACGTCATCCCGAGGGATCACACACCTTTTCCGGACGGCTGCATAAGGCGGGGGATCCTTCGACTTCGCGGCTTTCAGCCGCTCCGCTCAGGATGACGGGCTGTGCCCGTCATTTTTCACTTGACCTCGGCGGCGCGAAGTAGTATAATATATACTGTATAAGGGTATTCTGCGCCCGAATCGGCACAAGATATTGAGATTTCCGCGGGAGGCGGAAAAGCCTCCCCTGTGCAAGGGGAGGTGGATCGCCGAGGTGAAACCGAGGCGAGACGGAGGGGTTGTGCAATCAAGCGCTTGCTTTGAGGAAGCCGACAACCCCTCAGTCACGGACGGCGTACCGCCGTCCGTGACAGCTGTCTCGCCTGCGGGCTCGGTCAGGTCGCGGCTCTGACAGTCCACCGGACTGTCATTCACTACCGCGACCTCCGCTTCGCTACCTTACACAGGGGAGCCGGACGCGACTCCGTCAAATACTGAAAGGACGTATAAAAAATGGCGAAACCCGTTCAGAAAACATACGGCGACGACAGCATTACTTCGTTAAAAGGCGCGGACCGCGTCCGGAAACGCCCGGGCGTCATCTTCGGCTCGGACGGCATCGAGGGCTGTCAGCACGCCGTCTTCGAGATACTCTCCAACTCCATCGACGAGGCGCGCGAGGGGCACGGCAGCAAGATCATCGTCACGCGCTACCTCGATCACTCCGTAGAGATACAGGACTTCGGCCGCGGCATCCCGCTCGGCTGGAACGAGAAGGAGGGCAAGGACAACTGGGAGCTCGTCTTCTGCGAGCTCTACGCCGGCGGCAAGTACAAGAACGACGCGGGCGAAAACTACGAGTACTCCCTCGGCCTCAACGGCCTCGGCCTCTGCGCGACGCAGTACGCCTCCGAATTCATGGACGCGGAGGTCTATTCCGGCGGCATGAAATGGAACTTGTCCTTCCGCCGCGGCGAGCTTTACGGCGAAGTGCGCAAGGAGCCGACGACCTCGCGCAAGACCGGCACCCGCATCCACTGGCTGCCCGATCTGCAGGTCTTCACCGACATAAATATCCCGCTCGAATACTATACCGAAACGCTCAAGCGGCAGGCCGTCGTCAACAGCGGCGTCGTTTTCGTGCTGCGCAACGAGGTCGCGCGCGGGAAGTTCGAGGAGACCGAGTTCGTCTATGAGAACGGCATCACCGACTACGTCAGGGAGCTCGCCGGCGAAAATCCGCTCACGCCCGTCGCCTTCGCGGAAGGGGAGCGGCGCGGCCGCGACCGCGATGACATGGAGGACTACAAGGTCAAGCTCCAGACCGCGTTCTGCTTCAGCCGCACGGCGTCCGCGGCGGAGTATTACCACAACTCCAGCTGGCTCGAGCACGGCGGCTCGCCCGAAAAGGCGGTGCGCCTGGCGTTCACCTCCATGATCGACGGCTACGCCAGAAAGCAGGGCAAATACAACAAGAACGAGAGCAAGATAACCTTCCAGGACGTCGAGGACTGCCTCGTGATCGTCACCAACTCCTTCTCGACGCGGACTTCTTACGAAAACCAGACGAAAAAGTCCATCACCAACAAGTTCATCCAGGACGCGATGACCGAGTTCCTCAAGCATCAGCTCGAGGTCTACTTCATCGAGAACCCCAACGACGCCGAGCTCATCGCCAACCAGGTACTCGTCAACAAGCGCAGCCGCGAAAACGCCGAGAAGATGCGCCAGACGCTCAAAAAGGCGAACATTTCCACGATGGATTTCACCAACAAGGTCGAGAAGTTCGTCGACTGCCGCACCCGCGACAAGAGCGTGCGCGAGATATACATAGTCGAGGGCGACTCCGCGCTGACATCCTGCAAGCTCGCGCGCGACGCGGAGTTTCAGGCGATCATCCCCGTGAGAGGCAAGATACTCAACTGCCTCAAAGCCGACCTGCACCGCATCTTCGAGAGCCAGATCATCACCGATCTGCTGAAGGTCCTCGGCTGCGGCGCGGAGGTCAAGAGCGGCAAGAAGGAGGTCTCCTCCTTCGACCTCGATCGCCTCAACTGGAGCAAGGTCATCATCTGCACCGACGCCGACGTCGACGGCTACCAGATACGCACGCTGATACTCACGATGCTGTACCGCCTCGTGCCTACGCTCATCGAGAAGGGGCTCGTCTATATCGCCGAGTCGCCGCTCTACGAGATAAACGCGGACAAGACCTACTTCGCCTACACCGAGAAGGAGAAGCAGGACGTGCTCGACCGCATTCAGGGGCAGAAGTTCACGATACAGCGCTCCAAGGGGCTCGGCGAGAACGAGCCGGACATGATGTGGCTGACCACAATGAACCCCGAAACACGCCGTCTGATACGCGTTTCCACCGACGACGTCGCGGATATGGAGTATATGTTCAATACGCTGCTCGGCGACGACCTCGCCGAGAGGAAGGACTATATTTCCAGGTTCGGCAGCAGGTATCTGGATTTGACAGACGTAAGCTGAGCGTGCTTTGCACGCAGTGATATTGCCGGCTGCGCCGGCAGTGATATTATCGCTTCGCGACAGTGATATTGCGGCTTCGCCGCAGTGATATTGACGCTTTGCGTCAGTTAATGAGCAAATCGGCGGAGCCGATTTGAATATATTCGCCGCCTGCGGCGGCCTGCGTAGGGACGAGCATTGCTCGTCCGGAAACGGCGCAATTTGCGGAAGCGAGCGCGTTGCAGGGGCGATTATCAATCGTCCGCGGATTTACGCCCGGGCGCGGGAAACACGCTTTGAACCGAGCGTGAGCGTGACGCAATATAACAACAAACAGTATAATCGCCCTTATATTCTACCCTCGGTATAACTCCAAAAGGAGCTGAAACGTATGAATTACGACCTTATCACCATCCTGATCGTCGCGGGAGTCGCGGCGGTCGCGTTCCTGCCGACGATACCGCTGATGCTGCTGCCCTGCGTGCGTCGTCTGCGCGGCTGGGCGAAGGCGTGGATGTGGATCTTCGCCTGCGCCGTCTACCTGCTCAACGCGGGGCTCGTCGCCTGCTGGGCGGGGGACATAATCCAGAACCGCGGCGGAGACCTCTCCGTCATATCCTTTTACGCGTATATCGTGCTGTATCTGCTCGCGCCGGTATTCTACTCGGTATTTTTCCGCGAAGGCAAACGCTCGATAGTTTATCCCGCGATAATCACCTTCCTTGCGGCCGCGGGCGGGATCGCGCTCGGGCTCGTGCCGCTCCTCTACGGCATAAACAGCGAATTCAGCGCGCTGACGAAGGTGCTCGGCGTCGCGGGGATATTCGTGCCGCAGCTCGCGACGGCGGCGCTCTACAGCGTGATGATGACGCTTTCGTATAAGTATTACAAGAGCGGCGAAGCGGACTATTGATAAACGTGATTGTTCCACGTGGAACAATCACGTTTATCAGCTAAATTATCTCGCTTTCGCTCGATAGTTAAATTGATGCTTCGCATCAGCTAAATTGCGCCTTCGGCGCAGTGAAATTGACGCTGCGCCGCAGTTAAGGAGCAAATCGGCGCAGCCGATTTGAATTATTCAAATTGCCTGCGGCAATTTGTTCCTTCGCTGCGAGCGGAGCGATGCGAAGCATCGCGCCCGTAGGGACGAGCACCGCTCGTTCGTGCATTCTCGCACCCGCGCCGCGTTCGTCGGCCGTAGGGACGAGCATCGCTCGTCCGTGCATTCTCGCACTCGCGCCGCGTTCGTCGGCCGTAGGGACGAGCACCGCTCGTCCGTGCATTCTCGCACCCGCGCCGCCCTTTGTCATCCTGAGCGGAGCGACCGAAGGGAGCGCAGTCGAAGGATCTTAAAGACGAGCTGTCCTTTTCAACGCAACGCCGCGAAAGAAAGCATCACGCCGCGAAAGAAAACGAAGCGTAACCTCTGTTTCCGACTGCGCAGTTTTCCGATAACACGACCGTTACCTTCAGGATCCTTCGACTTCGTAACGCTGCGCGTTACTTCGCTCAGGATGACAATGTATGCGCTTACGTTCTGTCATTCCGAGCGCAGCGAGGAATCCCCTTCCCTGTGCAGCCGTCATCTTACGGTGTGGGATCCTTCAGCGGCTTCGCCGCTTCAGGATGACAGCGTCGGCGATCGATTCATTACCCGCGATATTCACTTCGGAGGAAACCATGACAACTCATTCCACCTACAATCCGGACGTCATCGCCGCGATCGCGACACCGCGAGGGAACGCGGCGATCGCCGTTATACGCGTAAGCGGCGAAGGCGCGATCGCGCTCTGCGACGGCGTTTTCGCGCCGAAGGCGGGCGCCCCGCTCGCTTCGCGTAAGGGCTGGACCTGCGCCCTCGGCGAAATCCGCGACGGAGACGAAACCGTCGATACCGTCGTAGCGACCGTCTACCGTGCGCCGAAATCCTACACCGGCGAGGACTGCGTCGAATTCGCCTGCCACGGCGGCGTTTTCGTCACCGAGCGGGTGCTCGAAACCCTGCTGAAGGCGGGCGCGAGGCAGGCGCGGGGCGGCGAATTCTCCAAACGCGCTTTCCTCAACGGGCGGCTCGGGCTGACCGAGGCGGAATCCGTCATGAGCGTCGTTTCCGCGCGCTCCGCGGAGGCGCTGAAGCTCGCCAACAGGCAGGCCGGAGGCGCGCTCGACCGCGGTCTGCGCGAGCTCCGCGACGCCGCGAACGAAATACTGATACACATATCCGCGGAGGCGGATTTTCCCGAAGAAGACATACCCGAGCTGCCGCGCGGCGAGGCGGTCGATAAGCTTTTCGACCTCTCCGACCGCTGTCTGAAGCTTGCCGGCACGTACGAGGGCGGGCTGGCGCTCACCGAGGGCGTCGACGCGGTCATCGCGGGGCGCGCCAACGTCGGCAAGTCCACGCTGATGAACCTGCTGGCCGGGCGCGAACGCAGCATAGTTTCCGACGTCCCCGGCACGACGCGCGACGTAGTGGAAAGCGCCGTCGTATGCGGCGGCGTGCTGCTGAAGCTCGCAGACACCGCGGGGCTCCGCGACGCGCCGGAGGAAATCGAGCGCAGAGGAGTTGAGCTTGCGAACGCGCGGCTGGACGCCGCTTCGCTGGTCATCGCCGTCTTCGACGGCTCGGAGGAGCTGAAGGACGAGGACTTCTCATTATTGAAAAGAGCGCCGCAGATCGCGGTGATAAACAAGTGCGACAAGCCGCGCGGGATGGATATTTCCCCGATAGAGGACGAATGCGCCTTCGTCGTGGAGATGTGCGCGAAGACCGGCGAAGGGCTGGACGCCCTCGCGGAGGCCGTCCGCGCGGTCACCGGCGCGGACGATTTCGACGACGCGGACGGGTGGTGCGCCTCCCTGCACCAGCGCGACTGCCTGCGGAAGGCGGGCGAGGGGCTCGCCGCGGCGGGACTCGCGCTGAAGCGCGGCTTCGAGGCGGATATCGCCGCCGTCGACCTTCGCGAAGCCGTCGCCGCGCTCGACGAGTGCGCCGGCAGGAACGTCGCCGACGACGTGATAGACGGGATATTCAGCACGTTCTGCGTGGGAAAGTAGCTCTCTGCGTTCCGATTGTTCCACGTGGAACAGGGCGAACGCGGGGCGTTCGCAGTGATATTGACGCTTCGCGTCAGTGATATTATCGCTTCGCGACAGTGATATTGACGCTTCGCGCCCGTAGGGACGAGCATTGCTCGTCCGTGCATTCTCGCACCCGCGCCGCCCTTTGTCATCCTGAGCGGAGCGATGCGAAGCATCGCGCAGTCGAAGGATCTTACAGACGAGCTATCCTTTTCAGCGCAACGCCGCGAAAGAAAACGAAGCGTAACCCCCGTTTCCGACTGCACACTTTTCCGATAACACGACCGTTACCTTCAAGATCCTTCGACTTCGTAACGCTGCGCGTTACTTCGCTCAGGATGACAACGTATGCGTTTAC
>JAFZQJ010000012.1 GCA_017620395.1 Clostridia bacterium
ATTCCGAGCAAAGCGAGGAATCTCACGCTGAACATAAGCTTTGTTATCGTTTCGGATACTTCGGGCTTCGCCCTCAGTATTCAGAAGATAACGCGGGATCCTTCGACTGCGCAGACTTCGTCTGCTCCGCTCAGGATGACAAAGGGCGGCGCGGGTGCGAGACTGCGCGGACGAGCAATGCTCGTCCCTACGGGCGCGATGCTTCGCATCGCTCCGCTCAGGATGACAGACCTTCGCCGCTCCGCGAAGCGCCGCGCCTTTGATTCATCAGTAAATAAACTTCACATAAAGGAGAAAACCCCATCATGAAAGTCATCTACTTCGACGGACACGTCGACCAGTGCGCTCCCGAGGAGGAGCAGCACGTCATCCGCCACACCGCGGCGCATATTCTCGCGCAGGCGGTCAAGCGCCTTTATCCGCAGGCGAAGTTCGGCTTCGGCCCCGCCAACGAAAAGGGCTTCCACTACGATATCGACCTCGGCGACGTCACGCTTTCGGACGCCGACCTCCCCGCCATAGAGGAGGAGATGAAGAAGATCGTCAAGGAAAACCTGCCGCTCAAATCCTTTATCCTGCCCCGCGAGGAAGCGATAAAGCTCATGGAGGACCGCGGCGAAAACTACAAGGTCGAGCACATCGCAGACCTCGAGGACGACGCGCCCATCAGCTTCTTCCAGCAGGGCGAGTATATCGATATGTGCACCGGCCCGCACCTTACCTACACGAAGGCGCTGAAGGCGTTCAAGCTGACCGGCGTTTCCGGCGCATACTGGCGCAACGACGCCTCCCGCAAGATGCTCACCCGCATCAACGGCACCGCCTTCGCGACGGGCGAGGAGCTTGAGGAGTACCTGCGCATGCTCGAGGAGGCGAAGCTCCGCGACCACCGCAAGATAGGCAAAGAGATGCACCTTTTCATGACCGACGACCTCATCGGCAAGGGGCTCCCGATGTTCCTCCCGAACGGCTACACCGTCTGGCAGGAGCTTGAGGAGTATATCAAGGAGAAGGAGCGCCGCCTCGGCTATCAGCACGTTCTGACGCCCTGCGTCGGCACCGTCGGGCTCTACGAGACCAGCGGACACTGGGAGCACTACCGCGAGAATATGTTCCCGGTCATGGAGGTCGACCAGGAGCAGTTCGTCCTTCGCCCGATGAACTGCCCGCACCACATGATGATATACGCCAACCGCCCGCATTCCTACCGCGACCTGCCGATACGCATCGGCGAGATCGCGCACGACTTCCGCTACGAGCCCAGCGGAACGCTGAAGGGCATCGAGCGCGGCCGCCACTTCTGCCAGAACGACGCGCACCTCTTCGTCACGCCGGAGCAGATAAAGTCCGAGGTCGGCACGGTCGTCGACCTGATCTTCAGCGTCTACAAGGACTTCGGCATCACGAACTACCGCTGCGTGCTTTCGCTGCGCGACCCCGCGGACAAGGTCAAGTACCATCAGGACGACGCGATGTGGGAGCACGCGGAGAACGCGCTGCGCGAGGTGCTCACCGAGCTGGGCATCAACTTCACCGAGGAGATCGGCGAAGCGGCGTTCTACGGCCCGAAGCTCGACGTCAACGTCCAGCCCGCCGTCGGCGCGGAATACACGCTTTCCACCTGCCAGCTCGACTTCTGCCTGCCGGCGAAGTTCAAGCTGACCTATATCGACAAGGACGGCTCCGAGAAGACCCCCGTCGTGCTTCACCGCGCGATACTCGGCAGCCTCGACCGCTTCATGGCGTATCTCATCGAGGAGACGAAGGGCAAGTTCCCGCTCTGGCTCGCGCCGACGCAGGTCAAGGTGCTGCCGGTTTCCGAGAAGAGCATGGACTACGCCGCGCAGGTCGCGGAGAAGCTCAGGGACGCCGGCGTCCGCTGCGTGCTCGATGACCGCAACGAGAAGATCGGCTACAAGATCCGCGAGGCGAGGCAGGAGGACAAGGCGCCGTATATGATCATCGTCGGCGAAAAGGAAGTTGCCGAGGGCATCGTTTCCGTCCGCGACCGCGACACCGACCAGACCGCGCCGTATTCGTATGACGAGTTCGAGGCAAAAGTGCTGAAGGAGATAAAAGACAGGGTATAAGCGAAGCTTATCTGCGCCGAAGGCGCGATTCGTGACGTCGAAAGCGCCAATAAATTAAAAAAACCGCACCCTAACGGGTGCGGTTTTAATTATGCGTATAAACTCCGTCTTACAGCGGCTTTTTCTTTATCCGCGCGAAGGCGCGGGGATACGCCTCCGGAGTCGGCTTCGTTTTTCTTATCACGACCAGCGCGCGCTCGGCGCCGCCGATCTCGGCGCGTTCGACGCGCTCGACCTCGCCGCCGAGCACGGCGACCGCGTTTTTCGCCTCTGCGATCTCCGCGTCGGCGCCGCGCCCCTTATAAGCGAGGAAGACGCCGCCGACCTTGACGAAGGGCATACACAGCTCGCAGAGCACGTTCAGCGCGGCTACTCCGCGCGAAACGGCGCAGTCGAAGCTCCCGCGCATCGGCGGCTTCGCCGCCTCCTCGGCGCGCGCGGCGACGGCGGTGACGTTCGCGCCGGCGACCCGCGCCGCCTTCGCGATGAAGGCGACCTTCTTCCCGGTCGCGTCCAGCGCGGTAACGTCCAGGTCTGGGCGCGCGACCGCCAGCGGTATCGCGGGCAGTCCCGCGCCGCTGCCTACGTCGATGACCTTCGCGCCCTCGGGCGGGAAGCCGAACTTCAGCGGCAGCAGGCTGTCGAGGAAGTGCTTGACGGCGATATCCTCCGGCGCGGTCAGCGCGGTGAGGTTGTATTTTTCGTTTTCGCTGACGAGGAACTCCGCGTAGTCGCAGAGCGCCTCCGCCTGCTCCGCCGGCACTCCGCCGCCGAGCAGGATCCTTTTTATTTCTTCTCTCATCCGATTATGTACGAAGGAAACTGCGTTTCCTTCACTATGCCTCGCGGTGGTCTCTGAAGAGCAGCGAAATGCACCACAGTCCCGCCAGACCGACGAGGGTGTAGATGACGCGCGCCCACGCCGGAAGCGGCGAGACGTCGGTCATGCGCACGAGGTCGTAGGCGAAGATGCCGACGCTGCCCCAGTTGAGCGAGCCGATTATCACGAGGATAAGCGCGATCCTGTCGATTATCTTCATATCCGTTAAGTCCTTTCATGCGGGGCGAAAAAGCCCCTTTTGCGCATATTTTGCCCCGTGCGGAAAGGATTATGCGGATATGATTATGGGAAATTTTGTAAAAAGCGCGCGCGTTTTGTCATCCTGAGCGGAGCGGCGGAACGCCGCGCAGCCGAAGGATCTCACGCAGCGCAGCGGTCGGTTTGTCATCCTGAGCGGAGCGATGCGAAGCATCGCGCAGTCGAAGGATCTTAAAGACGAGCTGTCCCTTTCAGCGTAACGCCGCGAAAGAAAACAGAACGCCGCGAAAGAAAACTTAACGTAGCCCCCGTTTCCGACTGCGCACTTTCCCGATAACACGACCGTTACCGACAAGATCCTTCGACTCCGGCTTCGCCTTCGCTCAGGATGACAACGTATGCGCTTACGTTCTGTCATTCCGAGGAGGAGGCAACGCCTCCGACGAGGAATCCCCCGCCTTATGCGGCCGTCATCTTACGGTGTGGGATCCTTCGGGCTTCGCCCTCAGGATGACAGGCGTTTCCGCGCAGATTCCGGAAACCGCCGGAAAGATCCGCTTTTACGCTTTCCAGAGGCCGTGGAGGTTGCAATACGCGTACGCCGCTTCGATCTCGTCGTCTTCGGCGATATAGAAGACCGCCTTCGGCTCGTCGCCGGGCTTCAGCGCCTTGCGCTGATTGCCGCCCTTGGTTTTGAGGGCGACCCACTCTATGTAGTGCTCCTCGGCCATCGGATGCGCGGCGCTGCCGACGGAAACGGTCACTACGCCGCCTTCGCGGGCAACGACGGGAACGTGCTTCTCGGCGGAAGCGTCGACCGAGCCGGCGACTATCTCCTGCATCGGCTTGCCGCAGCACATGACCGGGCAGGGCTTTTTCTTGACGACTGCGACTATCTGGCCGCACACTTCACATCTGTAAAACTTCATTTCCATTTTCGTTTTCTCCCTTTTTATATTATTTTAATGAAGACTGTTTGTATGTCATTCCGAGGCGGCGCAAACGCGCCGCAGTTTTGTCATCCTGAGCGGAGCGATGCGAAGCATCGCGCCCGTAGGGACGAGCATTGCTCGTCCGTGCATTCTCGCACCCGCGCCGCAGTTTTGTCATCCTGAGCGGAGCGGCGGAACGCCGCGCAGTCGAAGGATCTCACGTTATCTTCCGAATACCGAGGGCGAAGCCCGAGGTATCTGTGGGATGAGATCCCTCGCTTCGCTCGGGATCCAAAAGGAAAACCGGGATTCTTCGACTCACTGCGCCTTCGGCTTCGTTCGCTCAGAATGACAGACTTACGCCGCGGCTTCGTCCGTCGCGGAGGCGTTCTGTCTGCTCTCGAAATATCCGTATATCTTCGGCAGCTTTTCTTTTATCGCGGCGTTGAGCGTCGCGTTGAACTCCTCGCTCCGCAGGTCTTCGCCGGTGTAGGCGCCGGTCGCGTCTATCATTTCGGGCTTCGCGCCCGGATCGCGCCTCATGTCGACGGAGCAGTAGAGCGCAAGGTCGACGTCGCTGCCGACCAGCAGCTTCGGCAGGGAAACGGAAAGCTCGGCGTCGATCCCGATCTCGTCCGAGGTGAAGGCGCGGACGGTCGTCGTCAGCTCGAAGAGCTTGAAGGTCAGGCCGCCTATGCCGACCTTGACGTCCGATTCGGTAACGGCGGCGCCGTCACGCTCGGCGGTCTTTCCGGAGACGGAAACGGCGTAGGGCACGCCGTTGGCGATCACGCGCAGGTCGAGCTTCGACTTCTTGCCGCCGACGCTGCTCTCGGCGTCGAAGAGATCCACGCCCTTCTTGTCGTCGGTGATCTTCATGAAGGCGAGAACGCCGCTCTCGCCGCCGTCGACGCCCGCTTCGAGCGTGTATCTGGCTTCGGGGTGGTCGAGCGAAACGCGTTCGCCGATTATCTTTTCGTCTTTGGTGAAGCGCTTCCAGGTCAGTTTGACGTTCTTGTTATAGTCGCGCTGTTCCTTTGAAGTTTCTTCATTCGCGATCTCGCGGAGAAGACTGCGCATATCGTCGGCGTGTTCGCCGGCGATCCCGTCGAGCTCGGGATCGTCCGCGATCTGCGCGGCGGTCTTTTTCAGCGCGTCGTAAAGGTCGTTGCCGTCGGCGGAAAGCGTCAGGCAGTCGAGCTCAGCTTCGCCGCCGGCGGTGCGGAACTTCTCCCTGCTGCGCGTGAAGCAGCCGTCCGCGACGTTGTTGAGGAAGGGCTCGGCGTAACGCGCGATGAGCGAAACGTAGGAGAAGTCGGGCGCGAAGGGCGTCGAGCCGAAATCGTCTTCGCCGAAGTCGAAGTCGAAGCCGTCGTCGAGGTCATCGTCGAGATCGAAGCCGTCGTCAGCGTCAAAGTCGCTGTCGAGGTCTAAACCGTCGTCGAGGTCGAAGTCGTCGTCGCCCTCATAGACGTAATAGGGGTTGCCGTCTTCGTCATAGGCGAGGGTCCAGCCGTCGTCAACGTCGAAGTCGTCGCCGAGGGATTCGTAGAATTCGCGGGTGTTGCGTATCATGGAGTCGACGAAATCCTCGTCGTATTTTCCGGCGTAATAGGCGATATCGAGCTTGCCGTCGCCGTCCGCGTCGACGTAGAGGTCGCCGTTTTCGGCGAAGAACTTGCCGTTTTCGTCGAAGTCGTAATCGGCTTCGTAGGCGTCTTCGTCGAGGTCGATTATCCCGTGCTCCTCCTCGTAGGCGTCGAAGTCGAAGTCGTCGCCGAAGCCGGTGCCGGCGAAGTCGCTCTGCGAGAGCTTCACCGGGCGGTCGAGCAGGCCGGGCAGCGAAAGAACGACGTCGCCGCCATCGGTGGAGAAGAGGGCGCTGAGCGTTTCGCCGAGCATCTCGAGCGAGAAGTCGCCGGAGGCGGAAACGCCGTCGGTGACCACGCTTACGGCGAGGCCGAGCGTGTCGCCGATATCTCCGAGCAGCGCGGAGAAGGCGGAGAGGCCGGAGGCGTTGAGCCTTATCCTGCCGGACATGCCGGAGGCGGCGCCGTCCGCGAGCGCGTCGCCGTCGATCTTCGCGACGGGCGCGGCGAGGGATTCGACGAGGTCGGAGTAGTAGCTCTGCGAGCCGATGAACGCCTGCTTGGTTTCGGCGTTCGATTTGCCGCATCCGCCGAGGGCGGTCAGGCACGCGAAGGCGATCAGGCACGCGAGGATGAGAGAGATGAGTTTTTTCATGGCGGTTTCTCCTTTCGAGAGGGGAAAGTGTAGGTAATAAGTAATAGTAAATAGGTAAGGAACAAATCGCGGAGCGATTTGAATTATTCCCGATGCAGCGCGTCTGTCATCTTGAGCGGAGCGATGCGAAGCATCGCGCCCGTAGGGACGAGCACCGCTCGTCCGTGCATTCTCGCACCCGCGCCGCCCTTTGTCATCCTGAGCGAAGCGGCGGAACGCCGCGCAGCCGAAGGATCTTAAAGACGAGCTTTCCTTTTCAGCGGAACGCCTCAAAAGAAAACGAAACGTAACCCCCGTTTCCGACTGCGCACTTTGCCTTTCACACGACCGTTACCTTCAGGATCCTTCGACTCCGGCTTCGCCTTCGCTCAGGATGACAACGTATGCAGCCGTCATCTTTCGGTGTGGGATCCCTCGGGCTTCGCCCTCGGGATGACAGATCGTCGGTCAAAACAGCGGCGTGTAGTCCTTAGTCGCGGAGCCGCGCTCCTGGAACCAGCCGTCGAAGCCGAGCTTTTCGGCTTCCTCCGCCGCTTTATTATATTCATAGGTAGTTATCCGCCGGCGCAGCTCGGGGAACTTCTCCGCGTCCGCGAAGTCGGGGACGTACTGCGCCATCAGCGAAAGCAGGACGTTTTTCGCGCCGACGGCGTCCGCGGCGATCCGCAGGACTTCGACGCTGTCGCGCCACGCGCCGGGCAGCACGAGGTGGCGCATTATGACTCCGCGCTTCAGCATGCCGTTCTCGAAAACGGGCGCGCCGGTCTGCGCGGCCATCGCCTTCAGCGCGGCGAGCGCGGCGGCGGGGTAGTCGGGCGCGGCGGAGTATTTCTCCGCGAGCGCGGGGGAGGCGTATTTGAAGTCGGTCAGGTAGATATCGGCCGTGCCGTCGAGCTTCGCGAGCGTTTCCGCCGTTTCGTAGCCGGAGGTGTTCCACACGACCGGCAGGCGAAGACCGCCGGACTTCGCGAGGGCGACCGCTTCGATTATCGCGCCGGCGAAGTGCGTCGGCGTGACGAGGTCTATGCAGTCGGCGCCCCGCCGCTGAAGGCCGAGCATCGTCTCCGCGAGCTTTTCGACGGAGTATTCCTCGCCGACGAGCCCGCGCGAAACGGCGCGGTTCTGGCAATAGACGCATTTCAGGGAGCAGCCGCTGAAGAAGATCGCGCCCGCGCCGCCTCCGGCGCAGATGCAGGGCTCCTCCCAGCGGTGAAGCATCACCTTCGCGACGCGCGGGAGCGCGCCTTCGCCGCAGAAGCCGCGTGAAGCGGCGCGGTCAACGCCGCAGCGGCGCGGGCAGAGTGTGCAGGGCATAAGGAAGTACCTCTACGGGATTTTTTAGGATAAATGAAGTCACTCGCTTCGCTCGTTAATGAAGACGTTTCACTAATGAAGACGCCGCTTCGCGGCTGATGAAGCCGTTCGCTGCGCTCGCTGATTAAGGATCAAATTGCCGAAGGCAATTTGAATATATTCAAATCGGCTCTGCCGATTTGTTCCTTAATGCCGCCTCGGCGGCATATCATACCGGAGGAACGCCGGTATATCACGCGCAAAGCGCATATCATATTCGCAAGGCGAATATATCATTGCGAGCTCTCCGAGCTCGCATCCTTCGCTTCCGGATACCAGTAGCTCATCTTCCAGCCGCCTTCGCCGAAGGGGGAGAGGATGATGCGCAGTTCGTAGACCGTGCCGTTAAGCATCGCGTCGACGGTGAACTTTATCTGCTCCTCGGTGTTCTCGACCATGGTGAAGGTGTCGAGATCGGGGTGGAAAAGCAGGGATTCCTGCGGATCGTCCGTGCGGACGTAGAGCTTGCCGTCCACGTCGCGGTAGCGCGGGACGACGTCGCTGTCGTCGCTCATGCCGGCGGAACGCTTCAGGTCGGCGAGGAAACTGCCGGTGAAGAACATATCGACGTAGCTTGTCATATTTTCCAGCGTTTGGAACGTGGACACCGCGGAGGGCGCCCAGGTGTGGCCGTCCAGCTCTATGGTTTCGGATTCGACGTAGTCGAGCCCCTTGCCGCCGTAGTATTCCACCGCCCAGCAGGCGGGAGTGGCGCAGCGCTCGAAGTAGCAGTAGGTATCGTATTCGCTCATACCTTCGCCGGGCTGCTTGACAAAGCGCGGGTCGTCGGTGCTCTGCGAAGAGGTGTTGCGGTTCTTCTGATTCCCGTTCTCTCGCGGCCCGACGATGCGGTCGCAGGATGCGAGGGCGAGCGCGAGCGCCGCGACGAGCAGCAGGGGAATGAGGCGTTTGAGGATTTTCATATGCGTTGCTCCTTGTGGGAAAATATCCGGGTGAGGACTGTCATCCTGAGCGAAGGCGAAGCCGGAGTCGAAGGATCTTGTCGGTAACGGTCGTGTTATCGGGAAAGTGTGCAGTCGGAAACGGGGGCTACGCTTCGTTTTCTTTCGCGGCGTTACGCTGAAAGGGATAGCTCGTCTTTAAGATCCTTCGGCTGCGCTCCCGTCGGTCGCTCCGCTCAGGATGACAAAGGGCGGCGCGGGTGCGAGAATGCACGGACGAGCAATGCTCGTCCCTACGGGCGCGATGCGTCAATATCACTGCGAACGAAGTTCGCCCGGGGGATTCCTCGTCGGCGGCGCTGCCTCCTCCTCGGAATGACAGGCGCGGCAAATCACTTGCCGCTTATTGTGACTCCGTCGAACGCGGCGTAGGGGAGCACGCTCGCGCCGTCGGCGACGCGTTCGGTCGATATGCCGCGCAGGTTCATCAGCAGGTCGGCGAGGTTTCCGTTTATCATTATCTCGCTGACGGCGTCGGTGATCCTGCCGTTTTCGATAAGGAAGCTGTTCTTCGCGACGCCGGAGAAGTCGCCGTTGGTGCCGGGCTGTCCGCCGGAGAAGCGGCCGAGCAGCAGTCCTTTGTCGACGCCGGCGACGAGCTCTTCAAGCGGCGTATCGCCCGCGGGGACGACGAGCGCCCAGGAGGAATTCTTCGCGCGGTCGAAGCCGGTCTTGTTCGAGGCGTAGAGCGAGAGCAGGAAGCACTGCAGCACGCCGTCCTTGATGAAGTCGAAGTCCTCGCTGACGAAGAGGTCTTCGGTGACGCGCTCGGCGCCGACGATCGCGGGATCGAGCGGCGCGAAGCGGACGTTCAGCCGCGTATCCGCGACCTGCGTGCCGAGCTTGTCCTTCCAGGGCGAAGTGCCCTCGATGATGACGCCGCCGGAGGCGAAGTTTTCCGCCGCGAGCCCGATGAACTCGCCGAGCATCATGGGGGTCAGCACCAGCGTGCCTTCGAACTTGCCGCCGATCGACTTCGGGTCGGTCTGTTTCGAGACGGCGTCGAGGTCGGCGCGTATCGAGCCCATGTCGATTATCGGCTGCGTCGGGTCGGTGAATACCACGCCGGAGCCGAAAAAGGAGGAGGACTTGTCTCCGTCGTGCGCGGAGAACATAAGATAGACCTCGTAGCGCCCCGATTCGCCGGTGAAGCGGACGCCGTTGGAGTTCAGCTTCACGCTCGCGCCGTAGTGGTAGGAGGCGACGAGCTGCTCGATAAGTATGTTCGGCCAGCCCGCCGCGATGTCGTTTTTCAGCTTTTTGACGGCTTCGAAAAACGCGTCGCGGTCACATTCGAGCGCGCCGGAGGGGAAGTCTTGCGGCTCGCAGGCGGGGGAGATGTCCCATGCGTCGTCGGGAACGGCGCTCTGCGCGGCGGCGACGGCGTCGCGGGCGGCTCCGTCGATGCTTTCGCGGTCGAGCGCGTTGGTGGATGCGCCGCCGTTGCGTCCGCCGACGTAGGCGGTAACGCCGACGCCTTCGTTGAAGATGGTGCGCATCAGCGAGAACTCCCCGCCGTCTATGTTGAATTCGGTCGTGCTGCCGTTGAAGGCGGTGACGACCGCCTTGTCCGCGCCGGCGTTTTTCAGCGCTTCGAGCGCGTACTGCGCGGCGCCCGTCAGTTTTTCATACTTCATATTATCTACCTCCAACCATAATGCGGCAGCGGATGTCCGGGCCGCCCATGCCGACGGGCATCGGCTGTTTCTTTCCGCACATTCCGGAGCAGGTCCAGTCCATGCGGTCGGAGACCATGTCCGCGGTCTTGAGCATCTCGAAGGCGACTCCGGTGATGGTGGTGTCGAGTATCGCGCGGCCTTTCTTGCCGTTCTTTATCTCGTAGCCGAAGGGGATGCCGAACATGAATTCGCCGGTCGTGTCCGCCTGGCCGTTGTTGGTGGTCATGAAGTAGTAGCCGTCGTCGACGGAGGCGATCATGTCTTCGAGCTTGTCCGTTCCGGGGAGTATCGCGGTGTTGCGCATACGGATCAGCGGCTCGTCCATGAAGGAATAGGCGCGCGCGTTGCCGTGCGGCTTCATGCCGAAGTGCTCGGCGGTCTCGCGGCTGTTCATGTAGCCGACGAGGATGCCCTTGTCGATTATCAGCTCGTCCTCGGCGGGCGTGCCTTCGTCGTCGACGTAGATCGGCAGCGGCGCGGCGCCCTGCGGCGTCGTGTGCGCGTAGTCGACGAGGGTTATCTTGTCGGAGGCGACGCGCTTGTGAAGCATCGGGCCCGCGACGGAGCCGCCGAGCACGAGGTCTGCCTCAGTCGTGTGACCTACGGCCTCGTGCGCGAGTATGCCTGCCACCTCCGCGCCGAGGATGCAGACGCGCTCGCCGGCGTCGGCGTAGACGCCCTCGCGCTTCTCCATCAGGCGGTTATAGAGCCTGTCGATGACGGGGCGGAGCAGGGCGGGGTCGGTGAAGTTGTCCGCGAAGCCGCCGAATCCGCCGGCCACGTCGTAGAGCTCGACGGTGACGCCGGCGTCCGTTTCGGCGGAAAAGTCGAAATAGATGAAAGCGCGGGGCATAAGCGAGTGGCTGTCATAGCCGTTATCGACGCGCAGAAGCTTCTCCATCGAGTCGCAGCGGACGGAGATCGTGCGGCCGGTGAGCTTCGGGCAGTTTTTGACGACGTAGTCGTCGAGCTGACGAGCGAAGTCGATCATGACCGACTGCGGAACGTCGTCGTAGGGTTTGGCGGTGTCGACGCCCGAGCAGGGCAGGAGGGGCAGCGCGCCCTTGCCCTTGCCGGCGTGCGCGTCCATAAATGCGGCGTTCTCGGTGGCCGCCTTCAGCACGGCGGCGACGCGGTCTTCGCTCATTTCGCTGTCGGCGGCGAAGCCGTAGACGCCCCCGCGGTAGACGCGGGCGCTGACGCCGGAGTTTTCGGTGCGGCTGTTTGATACGAGGTTGCCGGAGAGAAGCCCGACGGCGCGGCGCGTGTTGCGGTGGAGCCGCAGCTCGGTGTGCGCGTTTGGGTCGAAGCCGTTTTTGTAAACGGAAACGTTGTCGTAGAGCATATATGTTTTTCCTTTCGGGGTTTGTATTTACTGCGGAGCGGGTAGTGCGTGCAGTGCGGGGAGCGCGTGTAGTGCGGGGAGCGCGTGCATCATTCTGTCATCCTGAAGCGGCGCAGCCGCTGAAGGATCCCACACCCTTTGCGGACGTTTGCATATTTGTCATCCTGAGCGGAGTGACGCGTCAGCGTCACGAAGTCGAAGGATCTTGTCGGAAACGCATATGCTCTCGGGGAAAGTGCGCGGTAGAAAACGGAGGTTATCCTTCCGTTTCTTACGCGGCGTTTCGCTGAAAAGGATAACTCGTCTTTAAGATTCTTCGACTCGCTTCGCTCGCTCAGAATGACAAGCGCCCCGCGTTCGCTCGGGGGATTCCTCGTCGGCGCGTTCGCGGCTCCTCGGAATGACAGGGGCGGAGCGCGGCTTTCGGGCTTAGAGCGATTCGGCCAGTCCTACCGAGACGCGCAGCAGGAGCAGCGCGTCGGCGACCGTTACGCTTCCGTCGCCGTCGACGTCGGCGGCGTCGTCGTCTTCGATAAGATCCGCCGCCATGCGCAGTGCGCGGAGCGCGTCGGAAACGGTGACTTCGCCGTCGCCGTCAAGGTCGCCCTTTACCGGCGGCACGGAGTGTTCGATCTTGAAGGCGTAGACAAGCGTCGCGCCGTCGCAGGGGAGCATGAATACGTGCCAGCCGTCCGCGGTGACGGGCGTTCCGGCGGCGTAGGGCTGATTGTCGAGCAGCGCCTGAAGTTCGGCGGGCTCCCAGGTGATCGCGGGCGCGTCGCCGGTCGTAAGGTCGTAGGTGCGGCCGTCCTCGACGCCGTATATGACGGGCATGACCGCCTTGCCGACGGTGAACTGCACGCCCGCCATGCGCCAGCCGTTATAGGCGATGAGCATATGCTTGCCGTTGCCGATGGGCGTTCCCTCGGCGTAGGGCTCGCCGTCGAGCGTTATCGACTCGGCGTTGGCGAAGGTCGGCTCGGGCGCCTCGCCCGCTTCGTATTCCTTCTGATGCTCAACTCCGTTTATGACGGGCGCGGCGTACGCGGAGAGGTTCGTGCCGCCCGTGTGGGCGACGTCCTCGTTCAGATCGCGGTATGCGATCGCGCCGGAAACTATCGCGGGCGTGACGTAGGCGGAATCGGTGATCGCGGTCATTTCCGCTTCGTAGTAGTCAAGTATCCTGCCGAGCACGACGTTGTCCGTGTTGAGCTCGCGGAGCATATCAGCGCGGCGGAGCTGCTCGAGCGCGGGGAGGAGCACCTGAATATCGTAGCCGTTCATCAGATCGTCCTTAAACGCCTTGATCGCGGCGGCGTCCAGAGCAGAGGAGTTGAGGCTGGCGGTGAAGACGGCTCCGTCGAGGCGGCTGTCGCCGTTCGGCTCGGAGCCTATGCCGTACTTGACGTTTCTGTTGTAGTTGATGCCGCCGGTCATGGCTTCGGAGGCGACGGCTTCGCCGTCGAGCCAGAGGGTGAAGTTTTTGTTGTCGTAGGTGACCGCGGCGTTGCAGACCGCGCCGAGCGGGACGGCGCTTTCGGAAACGAGCGTCAGGTCGGTCTTGTCGGACTTGTTGACGGTGGCGCAGAGCCTGCCGTCCTCGTCGAGCCAGAGGCGGAGACCGCCGTTGGAGTAGCAGGAAACGAGCGTCTGCTCCGCGCCGAAGCGGTTGACGGTGAAGACGGTCTCGAGTGTGAGCTTTTTCTGCGTCAGCGTGTAGTAGGAGTTGCTCATCGCGACGGTGAGTTTCGAGCCGTCGGCGGGAACGTAGGCGAACTTGTCGTTGACCTTTTCGACGCTGCCGCCGATCTGCTTGACCTCAAGCGCGCTGACGGCGTTCCGCGCCTCGCCCGAGGCGAAGTCGACGGTGAAGAGCTTGCCGCGCGTGAAGGCGGGTATCTGCTTCTGCTTGACGGAAGCGAATTCATAGACGAGCGGTTCGCCGCGCTTGCCGAAGGATTCGATAGGCACGACTTCGAGACGGTAGAGCGCGTATTCCTCCGCTACGTCCTTAAAGGTCCAGCTGACCGTGCTCTTCATGTTCTCCAGCCCCTTGTAGAAGTCGGAGAATATCAGCGCCTTGCCGGCGGGGGTCGACGAGCCGTTCTTGTAGAGCTTCAGGTCGTAGGAGTGGACGAAGTCGTCGTGATGCGCGGCGTCGAAGGTCACGGTGATGTTGCTGCCGGACATGTTGGCTTCGGCGGCGGCGTTCGGCGCGAAGAAGGGCGCGGTGCGGGAGTCCGCGCGCGCGTCGGTGTATTTGAAGGTGGATTTCTGCAGCGGCAGGTCGAGCACCCACTTATCCTTTATCTGCCTGCCGGTAGCGGCCTTGACGCGGGTTATCTCGATGCGGTCGGAGTAGATCTCGAGGTAGAGGTACTGCTTCGCCTGATCCGCTTCGGGCGGCACGGAGCCGTTGTCCTTGCCGTATTCGAGCTCGGTGTAGGAGAGGGAGGAGGTGCCTATCGCCGTGAAGTCGCCCTGCCAGATCGAGCGTTCGTCGTCGAGGACGGCGTGGGAGTGGCCGGAGAAGTGGACGGCGTTCGGGTAGTCCTCGATTATGCCGCAGAGGAAGTCGTTGCACCAGTTGGCGTCGGGGCCGCTGGCGTAGACGGTGTTTTTGACGTGCTGATGCGTGATGACGAATATCGGCTGTCCCTCGGGGGTGTCGGCCTTCGCTTTGTTCAGCTCCGTGCGGGCGAAGGTCTTTTCGCCGATGCCGTAGTTACCGTTGGTGGCGGTGCCGAGCGCCGGATTGGCGGAGATGACGATGAAGTGATAGCCGCCGATGACGAGGTGCTTGTTCGGCTCGCCGAAGTACTGACGGTAGACGTTCAGCGAGTTGTCTTCCCATACGTCGTGGTTGCCGGGGACGGTCACGAGCGGGATCTCGTCGCCGATTATCTCGCCGTACTTCTGCAGAAAGAAGGGGTAGATCGTGCTCGGGCTGGCGCCGTCCGCGATGTCGCCGACGTCGATGACCGCGTCGACTCCGTGGTCGGCGAAGTACTGCATCGCGGAGATCGTGGCTTCCATATTGGCGCCTGTGGTGCTGTTCAGCTGATGGTCGCCCATTATTCCCATGCGGAATACGGGCTGTTCCTCGGGCGTTTCGGGTTCGGCCGCGAAGGCGGCGGGAACCGCGCCCGCAAGCAGGGAAAGGGAAAGCAGGAGAGCGATTAGTTTCTTCATGGTAGATACTTCCTTTCTGCGATGATATTTCAACAGATATATTATATCATCGTCAGAGGAACGTGTCAATGGAAAGATGTGAGCGCGCAATTTTCCTTTATCCTCTACTTGATATTTTTTGAAACGTCTGTTATAATATACTATGTATAAATGGGTAAGTGTCAAAAAGGGGCGTTGCGCCGTCACGAAAAGGGCGAGTCGCCCCGCCCTTCCCACTTATATCGAAAGCGGCGCGCGTCCGCGTCCGCCTGCTAACAGATTACGCGCCGGAGCCGCCTCCGGTTACCGCGTCGGCGTCCGCGGGTTTTCCGCCGCGGACGGAAAATGAAAGGAGCAGCGCAAATGAGAGTCGCACCGTCGCTTATTTCAGCGGATTTCTCGCGTCTCGGCGAGGAGCTGGGAAATATCCGCGCCCTCGGGCTCGACGCCGTCCACCTCGACGTTATGGACGGGGCGTTCGTGCCGAATATGACCTTCGGGCAGGTGCTTATAAAGTCGCTTCGCCGCGTGAGTACGCTCTGCTTCGACACCCACCTTATGATAGAGAAGCCGGGGCGCTATATCGACGATTTCATCGCCGCCGGCAGCGATATCATCACGATACATATAGAGGCGACCGGCGACCCCGTCTCCGACCTGCGCCGCATACGCGAAGCGGGCGTGCTCGCGGGCGTTTCGGTCAAGCCGAAGACGCCGGTTTCCGCGCTTGAGCCCTACCTCGACTATATCGACCTTATCCTCGTGATGACCGTCGAGCCGGGTTTCGGCGGGCAGGGCGCGATCCCCGAATGTATAAAAAAGATCGCCGAGGCGAAGGCGCTCGTCGGCGGCAGAAATATCATTATAGAAGCGGACGGCGGCGCGACCGTGAAGAACGCCGCCGAGTTCCGCGACGCAGGCTGCGGTATGCTCGTCGCCGGCACCGCCTTCTTCAAGGCGGCTGACAGAGCCGAAGCCGTCTCCGCGCTGAAAGCGGAGTAACGCCGCCTGCGGCTGTCATCCTGAGGGCGAAGCCCGAAGGATCCCACACCGCAAGCAGCCGGTTGCATATTTGTCATCCTGAGCGCAGTGACGCGTCAGCGTCACGGAGTCGAAGGATCTTGTCGGAAACATGTGTGTTTTCGGAAAAGTGTGCAGTCGAAAACGAAGGTTACTTTTTCGTTTCTTACGCGGCTTTCGCTGAAGAGGACAGCTCGTCTTTAAGATTCTTCGACTCGCTTCGCTCGCTCAGAATGACAAACGCTCTGCTTACGGCGGAGGATTCCTCGTCGGCGCGTTCGCGGCTCCTCGGAATGACAGGCGCGAACGCCGATGCGCCGCAAGCTCCGTCACCTCGCGCGCCACTCCCTCAGAAAGGCCGCTCTCGCCTCCGTCGGATAGCTCACCTCGCAGAAGTCCCAAGCCCGCGCCGCGAGGCGCTCGGCGTCGGCGCAGGGGAGAAAGAGCAGCAGCGTGACGCTCCCGTCCGGATGCGGCGTGAATACCGGCGAAAACTCCCTATGTATCCGCTCTATCACCGTGCCCGCGGCGGCGAGATCGCGGAAGCGGAGCGCGATCTCGCATTTCCCCTCCCGCGCCGGACGCAGCAGCAGCGCGGCTCCGCGCCCGAGCGCGAAGGCGTCCACCGCGACTCTCGCGGGCGGCGGCAGGAACGCCGCCTTCACCGCTTTTCTCACCGCGCCGCGAAAGCGCGGGCTTTCCGGCGAAACGCCGTCCGGCAGCTCCGCGCCGCTGAGAAACGCCACCGCGCAGCCGTTTATCCTCGTTATTTCCATATCGAAACTCCGTAAAGCGTTATTCGGGCTTCGCCCGTTTAATACAATGATACTAACGCAACAGCAAGTAATCAAGAGGTGATATTTGCCAATGCTCAACAGATTCAGGGGCGGCGTGCATCCGCCCTATAACAAGTCGCCGCAGAACGAGCGCGCGATAATCCCGCTTGAGCCGGGCGAAACGCTGAAGGTGCCGCTCAGTCAGCACATCGGCGCGCCCTGCGTTCCCGTCGTGAACGTCGGGGACGAGGTGCGTCTCGGCCAGGTCATCGGCGAGGTGCCGGAGGGCAAGCTCGGCGCGAGGGTGCACTCTCCCGTTTCCGGCAGGGTTGCGGGCTTCGAGATGATCCCGCACCAGTCCGGCGGCTTCTGCAAGTGCGTCGTCATCGAGAACGACGGCAGGGATCTGCTCGATCAGTCCATTCTGCGCGAGCCGCGCGACGTCGACTCCATGACTCCGGAGGAGATATGCGAAGCGGTGCGCCGCGCCGGCATCGTCGGCATGGGCGGCGCGGGCTTCCCGACCGCGGTCAAGATATCGTCCTGCCGCGGCAAGACGATCGACTACTGCATCGCCAACGGCGCGGAATGCGAGCCGTACCTTTCCTGCGACGACCGCGTCATGGTCGAGCGCTCCGAGAAGGTCGTCGGCGGCGTGCTCCTGCTTTCCCGCGCGGTCGGCGCGAAGCACACGGTCATCGCCATCGAGAAGAACAAGCCGAACGCGATAAAGTGCATCGAAGCGGCGGCAGCGGCTTCTCCCGGCGGTATAACCGTCGTCCAACTGCCTGTGAAATACCCGCAGGGCGGCGAAAAGCAGCTCATCAAAGCGATAATGAACAAGCGCGTTCCGGGAGGCAAGCTCCCTGCGGACGTCGGCGCGGCGATATTCAACGTGTCGTCCTGCGCCGCATCCTACGACGCGTGCAGATACGATATGCCGCTGGTGACCACCACCGTGACCGTCGCGGGCAGCTGCGTCAAGTCACCCGAGAACTTCGAGGCGCGCGTCGGCACGCCCTTCTCGGTGCTGGCTTCGGCGTGCGGCGGCTTCTGCGAGAACCCCGCGAAGGTGATAAGCGGCGGCCCGATGACCGGCGCCGCGCTCAGCACGCTTGAAACGCCCGTCACGAAAACCACCACCGGTCTGATAACCTTCACCGAGGCGGAGGTCAAAGGCGAATACAACGGCGCCTGCATCCGCTGCGGCAAGTGCGTGACCGTCTGCCCGATGAACTTAAGTCCGCTGCTCTTCGCCGCCTACGGCGAGGTCAACAACGTCGACGCGCTGCGCCGCTATCACGTCAAGGACTGCATCGAATGCGGCTGCTGCGCCTACGTCTGCACCGGCCGCGTGCCGCTGCTCGCGCGCATCCGCGCCGGCAAGGCGCGCGTCGCGATAGCGGAGCAGGAGGAAAAAGAAAAAGCCGCGCAGGCGGCGGCAAAGGAGGCGGCGAAATGATCGATAACGAAAACAAGGTCACCGTTTCCGAAAAAATGCTGACCGTCACGCTCCCGCCGCACATCCGCGAGAACGAAGGCACCGCCCGCGTCATGGGCTGCGTGCTGCTCCCGCTGCTCTGCGTCGTCGCGCTTTCGACGTATTACTACGGGCCGCGCGTGGTGATCATCACCGCGATAAGCGTGCTTTCCTGCGTGCTCAGCGAGTGGCTGTATCAGCGGCTGACGATGAAGAAATGCACGGTCGGAGACCTCTCCGCCGTCGTCACCGGCACGCTGCTGGCGTGTACTCTGCCGCCGTCCATCCCCGTGTGGATGCCGATAGTCGGAGGCGTATTCGCGATAGTGATAGTCAAGCAGGTGTTCGGCGGCATCGGCAGGAACTTCATGAATCCCGCGCTCGCCGCGAGAGCGTTCATGATGCTGTCGTGGCCGGCGTCCTTCAACACATGGCCGCCGGTGCATACGCACCTGTCGCTTTTCAAGTCGATGCCGGATCTGATCACCTCCGCGACTCCGCTCGCCTCGCTGAAGGCGGGAGAACAGCCTGCGGAAGATCTGCTTCAGCTCTTCATCGGCGAACGCGCCGGCAGCATCGGCGAGACCGCCGCGGTCATACTCATCGCCGGCGGACTGCTCCTGCTCGTCACGCGCGTGATAACCTGGCACATCCCCGCGGCGTACATAGGCACGGTCGCGGCGATCGCGCTGATATTCCCAAGAGTTTCCTATATGCCGCTCGGAACGTACGTTCTGACCGAGATAATGTCCGGCGGCGTGCTGCTCGGCGCGATTTATATGGCGACCGACTATTCCACCGCGCCCGTCCACCCCGTCGGCAAGATAATATTCGGCGTCGGGTGCGGCGCACTGACGATGTTCATGCGCTACAAGGGCAGCGGCCCCGAATCCGTCTGCTTCGCGATCCTTGTGATGAACTGCTTTACCTGGATGATAGACCGCGCCACCGCGCCGGTCCGTCTGCGCGATAACTGGACGAAAATTAAGGCGAAGTTCGCCCGGAAGGGGGCGGCGCGATGAAGATCTTCAAGAATCAGATCCTCAAGCTCTGTGTGTCCCTCTTCGTGATAACGGCGGTCGTTTCGCTCGCGCTCGCGGGCGTAAACGCGCTGACGAAGGACCGCATCGCCGCGCTCGAGGGCGAGGCGGAGTTCAACACGATCCGCCAGTTCTACGACTACGACGCGGTCTTCGAGAAGCTCGCTCTCGGCGACGGCACCGAATACTTCGCGGCGTATAAGCCCGCGAACGCGGAGGGCGAAACGCCCGCGCCGCAGGAGCCTGCGTCCGACGCCGCGGAGCAGTCTTCGGAGGAATCCTCCGAAACCCCCGCGTCTTCGGAAGAGTCGTCGGAAGCGTCTTCGGAAGAGTCGTCGGCTTCGCCCGAAACGCCGTCCGAACCCGAAACGCCCGCGCAGGATAACGCCTCCGGCGAAAAGGGCGAGCTGCTCGGCTATGCCGTTACGGTCTCCGAGAACGGCTACGGCGGCGAGATAAAGATGCTCGTCTGCTTCGACAAGTTCGGGCAGGTAAACGGTATGGGCGTGATCTCGATGTCAGAAACGAACGGCGTAGGCACGCGCATCACCGGCGAAGGCTTCTTCGATCAGTTCACCGGCAAGTCCGCTCCCTTCAAGTTCGTCAAGGGCACGCCCTCCGGTAAGAACGATATAGCCGCCATCACCGGAGCGAGCATATCCTCCAAGGCGGCGGTCGGCGCGGTCAACAAGGCGTTCGTCCTGCTGTCCGACCTGTTCATAGAAGGTTAGGGGGCGGCGTTATGAAGAAGAACAACTACGGCAAGATCCTGAAAGACGGAATCATAACTCAGAACCCCGTGCTCGTGCAGGTGCTCGGCATGTGCCCGACGCTGGCGGTCTCCACGCAGCTGATGAACGGACTCGGTATGGGAGTCGCGGTCACGGCGGTGCTTATCTGCTCCAACCTGTTCATATCCCTGCTGCGCAAGGTCATCGACAAGCGCATCAGGATCGCCTCCTTCATCGTCATAATCGCGGGATTCGTGACGATGGTCGAAATGCTCATGAAGGCGTTCCTGCCCTCGCTTTCGGCGAGCCTGGGCGTCTATATCCCGCTGATAGTCGTCAACTGCATAATCCTCGCCCGCGCCGAAGCCTTCGCGAGCCGCAACAAGCCTCTGCCGTCGGTCGTCGACGGTCTCGCCTGCGGACTCGGCTTCACCGGCGCGATATGCATAGTTTCAACGATCCGCGAGGTGCTCGGCACCGGCGCGCTGCTCGGCTACGACTTCAAGCTCATTCCGCCGATAATGATATTCTCGCTCGCGCCCGGCGGTCTGCTGGTGCTCGGTCTGGTCATGGCGTTCTGCGCCTGGATAAGCAAGCGCCGCAAGGCGAAGGCGGCTCCCGCCGGAGAAGCGGCCGCGCCCGAAGAAGCAAAAGCGGAAAAACCGGCGGAGCCGGAGATCAAGCCCGCCGCGAATGAGCCGCAGCTTGAGAAAGCAACGGTCAAGCCGCTTATAACAGTAGTGGAAACGAAGGCCGCGGAAGCGGCGGAGGAAATAGCTCCCGCCGAGGCCTCCCCTGTGCAAGGGGAGGTGTCGCCGCAGGCGACGGAGGGGTTGTTGACTTCCGATAAGCCGCAGCCCGCGGAAGAGGCGGAATCCGCCGATACCGGCGTTCCGCAGGAGGAAGGGGATTCCCCGTCGGCTTCGCCTCCCCGGAATGACAGCGAACCCGCGCCCGCGGCCGAACCCGAACCCGCGGCTGAAACCGCCGAAGGCGGAGCTCCCTCAGACGAGGGAGCTGTCGAGGACGGCTTGCCGTCCGAGACTGAGGGAGGGAACGCCGCCCCCGCCTCCGACGAGATAACCTACGCCTCCGAAGAGGAGCGCGAAGCGGCGCTCGCCGAGGCGCTCCGCTACTTCGGCGGAGCCGAAACCGAAACCGGCTATGCCGGCGGAGCCGAAACGGCGGAAGAGCTCGCTCCAGCCGCGGGCTCCCCTGTGCAAGGGGAGGTGCCGCCGCAGACGGCGGAGGGGTTGTTGACTTCCGAGCCGCAGTCCGCGGAAGCGGCGGACTCTGTCATCCCGAATCCGCAGGGTGAGGGATCCCCCGCCGACGCCGGCGCTTCCAAGCCCGAAGCGAAACCCGCCGCGAACACCCAACTCACCTTCGACACGGAGGAGGACGGCCTCGAGCCGCCGTCCTTCATGACGGAGCCGGTGACGCGTCAGCGCGATAAGAAGGAGGGACGTTAGTTATGGCAAAGCTTATTCCCATAATCCTCGGCGCGATACTGATAGAGAACTACGTTCTCGTGCGCTTTATGGGCATGTGCCCCTTCCTCGGCGTATCCAAAAACACAAAGACCGCGTTCGGTATGGGATGCGCGGTCATATTCACGATAACGATATCCTCGGCGGTGACCTACGCGCTGAACACCTACGTTCTCAAGCCGCTGAATATCGAATACCTGCAGACGATCGCGTTCATCCTCGTCATCGCGTCCATGGTGCAGCTCGTCGAGCTTGCGCTGGCGAAGTTCATTCCCGCGCTCTACGAAGCGCTCGGCATCTACCTGCCGCTGATAACGACGAACTGCGCCGTGCTCGGCTCCGCGCTGCTCGCGGTGCAGAGGGAGTATAATTTCCTCGAGAGCGTCGTCTTCGGATTCTCCGTCGCGCTCGGCTTCATGCTCGTGCTGGTGATATTCTCCACCATCCGCGAGCGTATCGATATGAGCAACGTGCCGGAGTCCTTCAAGGGCCTGCCCTCCACCCTGATCGCCGCGGCGCTCGTGTCGCTGGCGTTCATGGGCTTCAGCGGCCTTGCGCTGTAAGGGGGTAGTAATATGAAAGAACTGCTCATACCCTTCGCCGTTATCGGCGCGATCGGCGCCTTTTTCGGCCTGATGCTCGGCGTCGCCGCTAAGTTCTGGAAGGTCGAGAAGGACGAGCGCATCGACCGCATCCTCGGCCACCTGCCCGGCGCGAACTGCGGCGGCTGCGGCTTCTCCGGCTGCGGCGCCTTCGCGGAAGCGGTCGTCAAGGGCGACGCGTCCTGCGACGGCTGCAAGGTCTGCGACGAGGCCGCGCATAACAGCATCCACGAAATAATGGGCGTCAGCGGCGGCGAATACAAGCCGCACGCCTCCTGCGTCGCCTGCCACGGCACCTCCGCGAAGCAGCGCCAGGAATTCAAGGGCGCGCTCGACTGCCTGTCCGTTGCGAAGATCGGCGGCGACAAGCTCTGCCCCTACGCCTGCATCGGCCTCGGCAGCTGCGTGCAGTCCTGCAAGTTCGACGCCATACACGTCGTCAACGGCGTCGCCGTCGTAGACGACGAGAAGTGCACCGCCTGCGGCGCCTGCGTCCGCGCCTGCCCGAAGCGCCTGATAAAGATCCAGCCGAAGGACAGCGTTTTCGTCGGCTGCTCCTCCCGCGACGCCGGCAAGCGCGTCCGCGAGCTCTGCGACCGCGGCTGCATCGGCTGCCGCATCTGCGAAAAGACCTGCGAGCACGACGCGATCCACGTCGTCGACAACCTCGCGGTCATAGATCAGTCCAAGTGCACCGCCTGTGGCAAGTGTATAGAGAAATGTCCAAAAAAGGTTTTAATGAGAGCTTAACGCGGCGCTGTCCGGCGGCAGAGCGAACCGTAGGGACGAGCATTGCTCGTCCGCGCATTCACGCACTCACGCCTGTCATCCCGAGCGAAGCGAGGGACCCCACACCTTTCGCAGCCGTCTGCATAGGGCGGGGGATTCCTCGTCGGCGGCTTCGCCGGCTCCTCGGAATGACAGAGCGCCGCTGAAACCGTAGGGACGAGCATTGCTCGCCCGCAAACGCTTCCGTCAGTACCCGCGCGGCAACGTAAAAGCGGGCTTCGCCCGCCGCCCGCGCATCAACTTTCAGCCGTATCAAAAAGGAGAAACCATTGGCATACCGTAACAGTTACAACTACAAAGGCGGATCGAAGAAGGTCAGAGACTCCCGCCGCGTCAAGCGCGGAATGCGCATCGCGGGGTGGACGGTGCTTTGGCTCTTCGTCGGTATGCTCATAACGCATCTGATATTCTCCGTCGCGTCGAAGTCCGGCGAGAGGCTTGCTGAACTGGACAGTCAGGGCATACCGCCGATAGCCTCGCCGACGGAGGAGATAAACTCGCGGCTCACCGCCGCGTGCTGGTGCGGAGGCAATTTCACCGATTCCTACTATACCGACCGCCTTATCGCCATGCTCAAACGCAAAGGGATAACCGAGGCGGTGCTGGATATCAAGCCGGAGAGCGGAGTCCTCGCATACGCGAGCGCCCTGCCCGCCGCGCGGCGGCTCGGCGCCGTGCCGGAAAACGTGCCGGAGCTTGACCGCATAATCGTAAAGTTCAAAAACGCCGGCATAAGAATCATCGCCCGTATGTCGCTCTACGTCGACGACCTCGCCGCGACGGATCTGAAGCACTGCGCAGTAGAATCGCGCGAGGTGACCGAAACCGAGGTCGACGAAGAGGGCAACGAGACGACCGTCGTGCGCAACGAGAAGGTCGACGCGATCTGGCGTGACAGAAACGGGCACGCCTGGCTCAGCCCCTTCGATCCCGCCGCGGCCGAATACGCCCGCGACCTCCTCGTCGAGCTCGCGCAGGGCGGAGTCGACGCCGTTCTCGTCGATAACGTGCGCTTCCCGACAGCTTCGGACGGAGACGACGGGACGGTGATATTCCCCGATGAGGAGACCGCGGAAATACCGCGGGCCGGCGCGGTCAGACAGAATATCGAGGTCCTTTATTCCGCGGCGAAGTCCGCGGGGATAGAGCTGTACGTGGCGATGGATACGCCCTTCTGCTGCGGCGAACAGGACGAACGCGCGGGCATAACCTTCAACGTCTTCGGTCTGAAGGCGGACGTCGTCTGTCCGACGGCGACGCTCAGCCGCCTTCACGCGGACGGCGTCGCGTCGATCGGCAGATACGCCTTCGGCGACGTGCAGAGCGCGGATCTGCCGGAGCTTTTCGAGGCGATCTGCGGCGGCCTTCATATGATGCAGGGCGCGCTGGAAGATCCGCCCGCGGTGATGCCGTTCATTCAGGTTTATTCCGATGAAGCGGCGAATATCGAGCTTTCGCCCGACGACGTCAAGGCGCAGACCGGCGAGCTCGACAAGCGCCATATAAACGGCAGGATACTCTACGGCTCCGCGGAAGAGCTCGGCAGACTGCTTCCCGACGCGGAATCCGGCGCCTCCGGCCGTGGCGAAGAATACAGTTCCGCCGAGCCCGACTCCGGCAGCTCCGAGCCGGAATCCCGCAGCTCCGAAAGCGATACCGACGTCAAGGTCGTCATGCCGGAGGAGCGGGAAGAGATAACCGAGCCCGACGAATAAACAAGCGAAAGCACAGACCGAGTCTGTTTTGATAAAGATCACCGGATATACAATTAAGGAGGAACCGAAATGAAAAAACTGCTGTCATTGATCCTCGCATTCACGCTCTGCCTCTCCGTCTTCACGGTAACGGGGCTGATCGCGTCCGCAGACGATGAGTTTGACAATCTGATCAACGCGACCGGCGGCGATCTGACCTTCGTCAACGACGCGGAGAACCCGTGGGTGCAGGACACCATATCCATAGGCAAGTACGGGGTGTCCGCCGGCAACACCGGCATGGATTCCTCATCCTCCTCCGTCACCGCGACGATAAACTTCGCGGAGACGCAGGGGATATTCTTCACCTGGAAGGTCTCCTCGCAGCAGAAGTGGGACTACCTCGCATTCAGCGTTGACGGCGTCGAAAAGGCGCGTATCAGCGGCGTCGTAGGACCGGAACAGCGCGTTTTCGCGGTGGAGCCCGGCGAGCACGTCGTCGCCTGGACCTACGTCAAAGACGAGGCATATTCGCTCTATGACGATCGCGGTTATATCGACGAAGTATACGTCGGCACTTACAGCGCTTCCGCCGAGAACATAGACGCTCTGCTGAACGACGGCGGCGATCTCTCGTTCGAGAACGACGCCTCCGATCCGTGGACTCCCGAAACGGTCTCCGGCGCGTCCGCCGCCAGAAGCGGCAACGCCGGCAAGAGCGCGTCCGAATCCGCGGTCACGCTGAACACTTCGCTCGAAGCGGGCAAATCGCTCGCCTTCAACTGGGGCGTAAGCAGCGAAAAGGATCACGACCTGCTCATATTCGAGGTCAACGGCGTTGAGGTCGCCTCCATATCCGGCGAAGTCGCCTACCCGACGGCGTATTCCTACACCGCCGACGAGACGGGCGACTACACCTTCCGCTGGATCTACCGCAAGGATACGCTGAACAGCTTCGGCTCCGACTGCGGCAGACTCGGCAGCGTGCGCGTCGTCGACTACGCCGCGGTGACCGGCATCGTGACGGTCAAGAACACTACCGTCGCCGTCGGCAAGACGCTCAAATTGACCTATGCGATGCGTCCGTCGAACGCCACGAACCGCGCCGTCACGTGGACGAGCGACAACGAATCCGTCGCCGCCGTGAGCGCCGACGGCATTGTGACCGGAGTCTCCTCCGGAACGGCTGACATAACCGTGACGACGGACGAAGGCGGCTTCACGTCCGTCTGCACCGTAACGGTAACGCCCTTCGGCGGCGATTACACATACTACGTCGACGCCGACGCGGGCAACGACCGCAACAACGGCAGATCCGCGACCTCGGCGTTCCGCACGCTGAGCAAGGCGTACAGCACGATATATACCAACGTCGGCTCCGGCGCGAGCGTGAAGCTGGTGCTTACCGGCGCGTTCACCGTCGGCGAAGAGCTGAGAGTATTCGATAAGGACGTCAATATCACCTCCGCCGCCGGCACCGCCTCCGTCAGGAGGGTTGCCGGTTACAGAGGCCCGCTTTTCCGCGTCAGCGCGGCGGGCAGACTGCGCTTCGGCAACACCGAGAGCAGCTCGAGCCGCCTCGTCGCCGGCAATTCCTCCGCCGACGCGCCCTGTATTCTCGTCGACGCGGGCGAGTTTATCCTCTATCCGAACGCCGAGATCAGCGGGAACGTCAGCAGCGTTTCCGGAGCGGGCGTTTACGTCAAGTCCGGCTCCTTCGTGATGGTCGGCGGCAGCGTTTCCGATAACTCCACCTCGCGTTACGGCGGCGGCGTTTACGCCGAGGACGGATCGGTCGTTATCAGCGGCGGTTCCGTCAGCGGCGACTCCGCTGCGATCTACGGCGGCGGCGCTTATATCGCGACCGCGGTCGAGTATTCGATAGACGAAGAGCTCTTCAGCGGCAATACCGCCGAGAGCTTCAACGATATCTGCTACGGCGAGCCTCCGGCGGCTCCGGTCGTTTCCGGCGTCGAGGACGGCGCGGAGTATTCGCTCGGCGAATACCCCGACGGCGTCAGCGCGTCATGGACTTCCGAGGCGGAAGCGACGGCGACGCTGAACGGCGAGCCCTACGAGCAGGGAACTCCGATAACGGAAGAGGGCGGCTACGTGCTGACCGTCACCGACGGCTTCAGCGTTGTCACGGTCGCGTTCACGCTTTATACTCCGGTTCAGGATCCCCTCCGCGCCTACGCCTATATCTCCGACAGCGCGAGCGGCGAGACCGGCTTCGTCGGCTTCGATATCTTCGGCGGCTCGGAGCCCCTGGATTTCGGCGACGTTCAGCATCCGGTCGCGGCGGCGGAATTCGTCGCCGATACGTTCTGCGGATATTCCGAGGACGGATATTTCTTCACTCTGCCGCCGATTCACCCCGACGAGGGATCGCCTTTCCAATACGTTTCCTGGAGCGACGAGCCCGTCATTACTGACTACACCGTGCTCGATATGACATACAGCTACGTCCACCGCACGTTTATCGTGCTTCTTGCGGACGATGATAACGCCCGCTTCGTCGCGACCGTCGATCCGGAAACCGGCGAACCCTACGGCATTATCCCGATCCTCGTCGAGGAGGGCGACGCGCCCATGCTCATGACTGTCGCCGCCGATATGAACGGCGCGTTCTACGCTATCGGCGCGGGCGACGAAGCCGCGCTCTGGACGGTCACCGGCGAGCGCGAAGACGGAGCGGTCGTCGGCAAGCTCTTCGACCTCGGGGTCGAGGCGTACTACCTGCAGTCGATGACCTTCGACAGAAGCACCGGCCGCCTCTACTGGGCGCAGTGCGGCAGAGAGACCGGCGGCGTTTATGAGATAGACCTTGAGAACGAGGCGTGCAATTTCATCGGCGCGCCCGTCGGCGCCGACGCCGAGCTGACCGCCTTCGTCATCCCCTACAGCGTGGATACCGAAACGGAGCACGTATCGGAGGACGGCCGCTTCATCTACAAGCTGCTGCCCGCGGGCGGCGCGGAGATCGCCGGCTACGTCTTCAAGAACGACGCCGGCGAGCCGAACTTTGAGAAGTTCGACGACGATACCTTCCTCGTGGAGGTTCCCGGCGAGATCGACGGCTATACCGTGCTTTCGATAGGCAAATACGCCTTCCGCGACCGCTCGGTCGGCGAAGACCCCGACACGTATATGCAGATAGGCAGGGCGGTCCTGCCGGAGAGCGTTGAGACCGTCGGCTACGGCGCCTTCCGCGGCTGCGTCAGCCTGAAGGAGATCGAGTTCGGCGGGCAGGAGCGCGAGATAGGCGACTACGCCTTCTACCAGTGCAGCTCGCTGACGGACGTCAATATCCCGTGGCCGACCGAAACCATCGGCTACGGAGCGTTCTCGGAGTGCGCCGGACTTGAGAAGGTCACCGTCAGCGGCCAGACCGAAAACTTCGGCGATTACGTCTTCTATAACGTTTCCGGGAACTTCGAGCTGTGGGGACACTGGCCGTCCGCGGCCTACGATTACGCGCAGGCGAACGGCCTGACCTTCCGCGACCTCGATCCTTACGAAGCGCCGGTCGTTTCCGGCGTTGAGGAGGGCGGCAGATACGCGCTTTCCGAACTGCCCGAGGGCGTCGCGATCACCTGGACCGCGATGCGCGTCGAGTCCGTCGCGCTGGACGGCGAGGCGTACGAGGAGGGAACTCCGATAACCGCGCTCGGCGACCACGTCTTCACGATCACCGACGGCAGAACGGAGGTCACCGTAACCTTCACCGTCGTCGAGACGGCGTATATGAAGGGCGACTTCGACTTTGACGGCGAGATCAGCGTCAACGACGCGCTGCGCGCGCTCCGCATCGCCGCGAGGCTCGCGGAGGAAACTCCCGAAGCAATCGCCATCGGCGACGTCGACGGCGACGGCGAGATCAGCGTCAACGACGCGCTGATGATCCTGCGCGTCGCGGCGAAGCTGGCCGACCAGAGCAGTCTGGGATAACGTAAAAGCGGGTCTTTTCGGCCCTTTTCGGCTTGTCGTCCTCGGCAGGCAAACAAGAGCAGCCCGGGATAACGCGCCGATAAGTTCAAATCGCGGAGCGATTTGCTCCTCAATTATTCATTATTAAGTATTAAGTTTTCAGTATTCATTACGCACCGCGCATCTGCGCGGTGCGCTTATCCGGGTGTAGCCCAGTTGGTAGGGCGCCGGCTTTGGGAGCCGGAAGCCGGGAGTTCGAGTCTCCCCACTCGGACCATGCAAAAGGCGCTTGCGAAGGCAGGCGCCTTTTGCAATGATATCCGTTCCCCGCGGAACGGATGATATACGCTTGCGCGGATGATATACGCCTGCGCGGATGATATACGCCTGCGGCGTATTAAGAAACGGATATCATATCATATCCGCCCAGAGGGGAGGGCGTTTTTTCACCGGCCTTGAAGCGGTTGAAAAAACCGTCCGGATTCAACTAATTATTGACACGTTCGGCGGCGCGTGTTATAATAAGATGCTATAATATAGAATCGGAACGAATATACCGGAAGCCGTTCCGGACGGAGCGACCGCGGAGAGGAAACTCCCGAAAAGGCGGCCGTAAGGGCGGCTCTGAAATACAGACGTGTGACCGGCGGCTCTTTACGTTGCGGTAAAAGGCGGTGAAAAGTTATGAAGAGAATGGGAATAATCATAATAAACGTACTCATTATGGTCGCTATTCTGCTTTTTGTTGTCGTTTATACCATATTTGAGAACAGGATCAACCTTCAGAGACAAACCGAGCATTTCGAAAACACCACCGCCGCCATGGAGCGCGTCACCGAGAACTATCTTGAGGGCGAACAGCGCGTCTGCGACGTATGGGCGCGGTACATAAACAGCCGTGAAATGTCCATGGAGGAGGCCGCCGATTATATCCGTATTTCTCACGTGCTGCCGAACGCGTCCGCCCATCTGGTTTATCTCGACAGTAAAAAGGGCGTATCGACGCGTCCCCATCCGGGCACCGGCGAGTACGAAGTGTCTTATAAGAACATGGAATTCCTGAACGACACGGCGTGGATATCGGATATCGGCGACTCCATCAATATCTCCCGCGCCTATACCAACCCGATGAACGGCGAACAGTCTCTCGCCTTCTGCAACAGGATCACCCTCCGCGGCTCCGGAGACGGCGCCGCTGAAGAGGCCGTTCTGCTCCGCGTGCTGCCCATATCCGAGCTGGAGCAGAAGTGGATATTCCCGCAGGAGGAGTTCGAGAACGCGGAGATCACCCTGATAGATTTCGACGGCGACTATCTCATAAAAAGCAAGACGTTCAAAAACTCGAACTTTTTCGAGTTCTATAAGTCGTATAACCCGTCGGATCCGGCGCTTCTCGAGAGCCTTCACTCCGAAATGACCTCCTCCACGGGCTCGGTTACGATACTGAACTCCCGCGGAGAAGAAATGCTGCTCGCCTACACTCCGATCGCCGAGTCGGTCGAGTGGACGCTGCTCAGTATCATCCCGAAGACGGATCTGAAAGTAAACACGCAGAACTGGATCCTGATCGGCGTTATTTCCGCCGGTCTGCTGGTGCTGTTCGTCATAGACATGCTCTTCGTCCGGCAATTCAACAAAAAGCTGCGGAAAGCGGCGATGGAGGCGGAGTCCGCCAACAAAGCGAAGACCGATTTCCTTTCCACCATGTCGCACGACATCCGCACTCCGATGAACGCCATCATCGGTCTGACGACGATCGCGCAGAAGAACCTCGGCGATCCCGAGGCGACGGGAGAAAGCCTCCGCAAGATCGGCCTTGCCGGCAACCACCTGCTGACGCTGATAAACGATATCCTGGATATATCCAAGGTCGAGAGCGGAAAGCTGAATCTGTCGCCCGTGACGTTCTCCATAGTCGAAACGGTCGAGAATCTCGTCAACCTGTCTCAGCCGATGGTCAAAGAGAAGAATATAGATTTCAACTTCCGCGTCAACCGCATGGAAAAGGAATATCTTTACGCCGATCAGCTCAGGCTGAATCAGATCTATATCAATATCCTTTCCAACGCCGTCAAATACACCGAGCCGGGCGGCAGCGTCAGCGTGGATATGAAGGAAGAGGAAAGCCCCGCCGACGGCTGCGTCAGACTGACGTATCGGGTTTCCGATACCGGAATCGGTATGACTCCGGAGTTTATGGAAAGAATGTTCCAGCCGTTTTCACGCCAGACTGACAGCCGCGTGAACAGCATTCAGGGCACCGGACTCGGCCTTGCGATCACGAAGAGGATGGTCGATCTGATGGGCGGAACGATCGAGTGCCAAAGCGAGCCCGGCAAGGGAACGACCTTTAACGTCGTCATAGACATTCCCGTATCCGACAGACAGAGAGAGGATATGCGGCTCGATCCGATCGACGTTCTGGTCGTCGACGACGACGAAGTGCTCCTCAAGACGGCCGAGGATACGCTCGAATCCATGGGCGCGAAGGTCGAATGCGCGAAGAGCGGCGCGGAGGCGCTCGGTATGATTTCCGTGCGCCGCGGCGAGGGACGGAGCTTCGACGTTATCATACTCGACTGGAAGATGCCGGATATGAACGGGATCGAAACGGTGCGCCGGATCCGGTCGGAGATAGACGAGAACGTCCCCGTTCTGCTCATATCCGCCTACGACACATCCGAAGTCGAAGAAGAGGCGAAGAAGGCGGGAGCCAACGGCTTCGTCAGCAAGCCGCTTTTCCGCTCCACGCTTTATGACAAGATAAGCCAGCTGCTCGGAAAAGAAATCAAATCCGCCGAGCCGGAGGACGATTATTCCGATCTTGACGGAGTGCACGTCCTCGTGGCGGAGGATAACGATATCAACTGGGAGATCATAAACGCGATGCTCGGCATGTTCGGCGTGACCGCGGAGCGCGCCGAGAACGGCCGCGTCTGCGTCGATAAGATGAAAGAGGCCGAGGAAGGGCGCTACACGCTGATATTCATGGACGTGCAGATGCCTGAAATGAACGGCCTCGACGCCACGAAAGAGATCCGCAAACTGGAGAAGCCGTGGGCGGCGTCGATCCCGATAATCGCGATGACGGCCGACGCTTTCTCCGAAAACGTCACCGAGTGCCTTAACGCGGGCATGAACGGACATATCGCCAAGCCCGTGGACGTCAAGCTTGTTATCAAGGAAATCCGTAAGATAAAAGAAAGGGAGAACTGAAAATGAAAAAAATCTTCAGCATCATTCTGGCGGCGCTGATGATCCTCGGCTCGGCCGCCTGCAGCTCCGCGAATCAGCCGGAGGAGCAGAAAGGCTTTGAACCCGGGCTGGACGCCGCCACCGCGTGTAAGATCAGCGTAGTGGGAACTTACAGCAACTTCGAGGCGCTCGAAGCGGAATTCGACCGCTTCAACGAGTTTTACCCGAACGTTGAACTGAGCTACACGAAGATCGACGACTACAACAATTCGATCGCCACCGTCCTTGACGGAAACGACGCGCCGAACATCTTCTTTTCATTCAGCTGGATGACCGGCAACGCCGCTTACGACGGGGTTTTCGCGCATATGGAAAACCTTGCCGACGAAGCTCTCGGGCTCGATCTGAACTGCATCCGTCCCGGCCTTATCGCCCGCGACGCGCAGGGAGCTGTTCTGATGGTCCCGGTCTTCTCGACGTCCTACGGGATGCTGATCAACAACGATCTGTTTGAAAAAGAGGGGCTCAAGGTTCCCGCGACCTTGCAGGAGCTTTTCGACGTCTGCGCCGCGTTCCGCGAAAAAGGATACGCCAGCCCGATGATGGGATACAGCGTGAAGTCATCCGGCTGCCTGATGAATACGGTCGTTTACCCGCTTTTCGCGGCAACTCTCGCCGAGCATCCGGAGATGGTAGCTCCCGCAAATAAATGCGATCCCGCGGCGGGTGAATATATGCGCCCGGCTCTCGAGGTGCTCTCTCAGCTGATCGATAAGGGATGCGTCAATCTGGAAGAATGCGACAAGATCGCCGATAACTATACCGAAGTTATCCTGCGCTTCTTCGAGGGTGACGTTCCGATGATGATCTGCACGGGCGATACGGTATCCGGCACGGGCAAACGTGAAAGCCAGTCCGAAGCATTTACCGCGCATCCGTTCACCTATACCTTTGCTCCGATCCCGACGACCGACAAGGGCGGGTATTTCCTTGACAGTCCTTCCGTTCAGTTTTCTGTCAACAGTTCCTGCGAGAATCTGGATATGACGAACGAGTTTATGCGCTTCCTCATTTCAAAGACCGAGCTGAATCAGATGGCGTCCGTAAAGCGTCTGATCACGCCGTCGACGGACCTTTCTTTCGATAAGGTCTACGCTCCCGTCGGCGAGGTCGAATCCGACCTTATCATCTCTCCGACCGAGCTCGGGATCGAGGATACGCTCGCCGTTCAGATCCGCCTCGCCTCCTTCAAGGTCGCGAAGGGAGAGCTGACGATCGACGAAGCGGCGGCGAAATACGGCAGCCTTGAATAAGCGGCAGACCGCGCGTTTCGGGTTTATCCGCGTCCGCGGATGACCGCCGTTCGGACTTATAAAGCAAAACCTCTTTCGCTCACCATGGTGAGCGAAAGAGGTTTTTTATTGCCAACGCCGCCGATATATGCTATAATCCTTTTATCGGCCGCGAAAAGAGCGCGAAGCGGGTCACGCAAAAGGCCCCGCCGCTCTGATAAGGAGAAAATATGGATAATCGGAACGACGTCGCCGCGCTCGCGGCGAACAGAGAAAAAACGATAGTCAGAACGAGCGTAATCGGTATCGCGGCGAACGTGATACTCGTTGCGTTCAAGGCGTTCGTCGGGATAGTGTCGAACTCGATCGCGGTCATCCTCGACGCGGTCAACAACCTTTCCGACGCGCTTTCCTCCGTAGTTACGATAATCGGGGCGAAGCTCGGCGCGAAGCAGCCGGACAAAAAGCATCCGCTCGGCTACGGCAGGATCGAATACCTCAGCTCGATGATAGTCGCCGCGCTCGTGCTCTACGCGGGCATAACGTCGCTCGTCGAGTCGGTAAAGAAGATCATAACTCCCGAGCCGGCGGATTACGGCGCGGTCTCGCTGATCATAATTTCGGTCGCGATCGTCGTCAAGCTGCTGCTCGGACTCTACGTCAGGCGGCAGGGCAAGAAGGTCAACTCCGGCGCGCTCGTCGCCTCCGGCTCGGACGCGCTCTTCGACGCCGTCCTTTCCGCGTCGGTGCTCGCGTCGGCGGCGGTGTTCCTTATCTGGGGCGTTTCGCTCGAAGCCTACGTCGGCGTTCTGATCGCGCTCTTTATCATCAAGGCCGGCGTTGAAATGATGATCGAGACCGTCAACGACGTCATCGGCAAGCGCGAGGACGCGGAGACCAGCCGCGAGCTGAAACGCGTCGTCTGCGAGGAGGAAGCGGTGCTCGGCGCCTACGACGTGACGCTTTTCAACTACGGGCCGAACAGGAATTACGGCTCGGTGCATATCGAGCTGCCCGATAACCTGACCGTCGACGAGGTCGACAGGATAACGCGCAGGATACAGTCCGACGTCTACCGCCGGACGGGAGTCATTCTGACCGGCGTCGGAGTCTATTCCTTCAACACCTCCGACGACGAGGCGGCGCGGATGCGCAACGCGGTGCAGAAGGCGGTCATGTCGCACGACTGGGCGCTGCAGATGCACGGCTTCTACGCCGATACGGAGAAGAAGACGCTGCGCTTCGACGTCGTCGTCTCCTTCGACGTCGACCGCGCGGAGGCGGTAAAGACGCTTTACGGCGAGGTCTCCGCGGCGTATCCGGACTACGATATCCTGATCGTGCCGGACGCCGACGTCGCGGACTGAGGCTGAAACGTGTCCGGAGCCGCGCCCGGGCGCGATCGCCGGAATTGTTACATAATATATATATTATATTTATATAAAAAAACGCCCGCACGCTGTGCGGGCGTTTTTCTGCTTTGCGTTAAAGACTAATCGACGTAGTCCGGAATTACGCGGGCGTTGGTGTAGATGAGGTAGTTTTCCGCCTGCGAGACGAGCAGTACGTCGGAGGGATCCGACTTCTTGAAGAGCTCGACGTTGAGCCTGATCTTGTAGTTGGAGTAGGTCAGGCCCGCCGCCTCGAACGCCGCGCCGGTGTAGATCTTGAAGTCGAAGGGCAGCTCGAGGCTCGTCGGGAGCGCGCTCGAGCCGGTGACGACGCCGCGCGGGAGGACGAAGGTGTATTCGTATTCGTTCGTTTTGTTTTCCGAATAGTCCGCGACGCCCGCGTCGTAGCCCTTGGCGGCGACGCTGCTCATATAGGTCCGGAAGCTGCGGCCGGCGGTATAGCCGTCCTCCTTCGAATAGAGGCGGAGCGTGCAGCGGATCATATCGTAGTTTTCCGCCTTCTCCTCGATATCGGAAATGTCGTAGACGCCGAGCGTGGAGATCTGCACCTCGGTCAGCGCGTTATCGTCAAGCGGGTTGATGCCGAGCGGCCCGTAGTCGCCGACGAAGACGTCGCTCCTGACGTTGTAATGCAGTCTGGCGGTGCGGTTGTCGATCTTGCAGTAGTAGGAGTGGTTCGCGGAGTCGTTCGCGCCCGCGGCGATCTTGCTGTATGACGTGCCTTCGCGGTAGAACGCGACGTTCGACGTGCAGGAGGCGGTCGTTCCTATGCTGACGTTCGTTTCGTCCTCTCTGTTCGGGAACTGCTCGGAGATCGCGACGTCGTTATCCCATTCGAAGGTGACGGAGGCGTTTATGACGGCGCCGTTGCCGGCGACGAGGTATTCGTTGATATGGCGGTTGACGTTCGCGCTGCGTATCTCGGCGTAGGTGGCGTTGTTCACTTCGTTGACGGTGAACTCGTTAGCGGTGGATGCGACCGCGCCGTTGACGGAGCCGATAACGTAGGTTCCGCTCGTATTCGGGTTGCCGGTTATGATCCTGCGCGACGAGCCGTCGTTTTCGTTGCGCGTCAGATAAAGCATGAAGCTGTGGAAGACGTTTATGTTGGAGTTGCCGCCGAGGTAGGCCTGGACCTCGCTCTTCAGCGCGGAGTCGAGACTGACGGTCGTTTCCATCTCCGCGGTCAGCCTGCGGTTGCCGTTGAGGACGGACATCTCGGTGAAGTTCGGCGAAGTCGTCAGCGAAACGCCGCTCTGCACGAAGATGTTGCCGAGGATGAGGTGGACGTTGCCGCCGCCGTCTCCCTGCAGCTTGGCGGCGTCCGCGATACGGGACGGGCTCGAGGCGACGCCGAAGGTCGCCGGCGCACTTATCGTGTAGTGATAGACGACGTTGCTCGAGGTCGAATCGGTGAAGAAGGAGACGTAATACGGCTCCGACATATCGACCTGATCTTCGGAGGAAGCGCCCTGCGGGAGGTCGGCGGAGAGCGTTACGTGCTGCGCGTCGTGATCGGCGGCGTCCGCTTCGTTGGCGACGCGGAACAGATGCTCCGCGCCGTTGTAGGTCGCTCTGACGGTCGCGAGGTTCGGGGCGGAGTCGCAGAGTATCAGCGTGCCGTTCGGGTCGTCGGCAGCCGTGAAGCTCAGACCGGGGAAGTCGTTGAAATCGCACGGGGTGAAGGCCGCGCTCGTGTTATCGTCGAGCGTTTCTCTGAAGTTCGCCAGCGAGAGTATGCCGGTGCCGGCGTTGTAGACCTCTCTGAAACGCGCGTAATACGGCTTGCCGCCGTTCGTCGCGTCGTTGAGCACGAGGATGGTATCGCCCGGCAGATCGGGGATGCTGCTCGACTTCGTGAGGGTGAGCGTCTTGGGGTAGTTCCAGAGCATATTGTCGCCGTTGTTTGCGGCGGCGGTCCATTCGTCGTAGCTGCGGATGTAGTTGTATTTGAAGAATATACTCGCCGGCGTGCCGAGGTTCTCCATCAGCGGCTTGCCGAAGCGGTCGTTGACGGTGTACCACGCGCGTTCGTAGTTGGTGCCGGTGCCGGTGGCTATGTCGAAGTCGAAGGTCAGCATCTTCTTGACGAGCGCGGGGATATAGAGGTGGTAGGCGATCTTGGAGGTGTCCGCGGGATCGCAGAAGCCGACGTCGATGAGGGTGAACATATGGCCCGCGGTGTCGACGTTGTTGATATCCATCGCGAACTGACCGGTGCCCGTGTTGCGCTGGAGGTTCGCGGCGCCGGAGGGAACGAAGCCGCCCGCGCCTTCGTCATAGACCATCTTGTAAAGGTTGATCTTGTAAATGCTGTTGTTGTTGACGGCGTAGTTGTAGTTGGTATTCGCGAGCATGTTGATATAGGAGTTTACCGTGTTCGTCGTGTTGATGCGGCTTATGTCGTCGATTATCAAAACGGCGAAGTCGTCGGCCAGCGAGGCGTTCTGCTCGGCGTTGTAGGTGGAGAGCTTCGCGGTGTTGAACTGCGTCTTGTAGAGGTCGCTCGCGTATTTATAGCGCCTGTCGCCGGCGATGATCTCCTGTATCGGCAGCCCCGCTACGGTGTCGGAAACGCCGTCGCCCGTCAGCGCGAGATTCGCGCCGCCGACGTTGTGCATCGGGTTGACGGTGACGAAGGGATAGGTCGCGGCGTAATCTGTCGAGGCGTTGTAGCGAGAGGAATCGCTTTCGTTGCGCGAAGCCGGGATGCAGTCGCCGTCGAAGTCCGCCATCACGACGTAGCCGTTTGTGCCGAAGATGCCGATACCGGAGCCGCTGTTGTTGATGCCGACCACGTTGATCGTCGCGGAGGTACCACCCTGGATGGAAACACCTGCGAATTTGACCGTTTGCTTGGTATTTGTGCCGATGAGCATGCCGGGGGTTTTGTTGCCGCCGTTGTTGACGACGCTGACTCCGTCGAGCAGGATATTGTGCCCGCAGACCTTGCCGTTCGCGTTGCCGTTGAGCGCGCCGAACATTCCGCCTACGCCTATCAACGCGGGGGAGTTGTCCGCGGTGTAAGTCGCACAGCGTGAGACGGTGCAATCGACTATTTTACTGTCTGTGAGATTGAAATAGGAATTTGCGTTGTTGTTTACGGTGAAGGTGCCGATAAGCCCGCCGGCGCTCGCTTTCTCCGAGTTATAGGAGGAAACGATGCTGTAATTCTCGACGTTCACCGAGGTCAGCTTGAGGCGCATGTCGCCGCCGAATACGTAGCCGATAAGTCCGCCGACCATATTCGTGGCGTCGATGGTTTTATTATTGCCGTCTATCGTGACGTCGGTTATCGTGCCCTGAACGCTGTTCCTCGTGACGCCGATCAGTCCGCCGCAGGTGCTGCCGCTGATCTCGAGGCCCTCGACGGAGGAATTTGAAAAGTCGACCTTTGAGTTTTCAAGACGGCCGAAAAATCCGCCGAGCAGTATCTTATAGCGCATGTCGCTGGGACGCCTCATGCGTTTTGTCGCCGTTAAGGAGCCGCCGCTGACTGTTACGTACTGAACAGTGGCGGTTTTGCCGGTTCCGGTGCAGGCGTATCCGACGAGGCCACCGCCACAGTGGTGCATCTGTTCGAAATCGGCGAAGTCGATCTTCGCGGTACTGGGCTCACCCTTGACCTGAACGTCCGTCAGACCGATGACGGCGGTCGCGCTCGAGGAGCCCTTTATCGTCAGATCGGCGGAGGCGGCGGTGCTTCCGTTCGCCTGGTTTCCGCCGAAGCCGCCGACGAGACCGCCCGCGGCGAAGCCGCCCTTGACCGTCAGACCGGTTGCCGAAGGCGCATCGGCGACGAGGTTTTTGGATAATAAATAACCGATATATCCGCCGGTATACTTCGGGCCTTCTACGGTCAGTCCGTCAAGCGCGACGTTGCTGTAATAGATCGAGTTGACGGAAGTGCCCGTCACGCCGCCGGTATGCATAATATCGGCAGCTTCGATACGGTCGGCGGCGTCGGGGTAGTAGGCGGTCTGGTTGTTGTAGTTGTGCCAGCCGTAGCCGTATTTGATATTGCCGCCGTTCGAGAGTTTGCGGATATCGTAGAAGACGCTGCCGGTCAGCGTAAGGTTCTTTATCGAGTTCGTGTCGCTGCCGGCGTTGAAGCTGTCGAGATACGCGGCGTTTATCATGCCGAAACCGGCGCCCGCGTAGGGCTTGTAGTTCTCGATTTGCAGGTTTGTCTTGATGTTCTTCTTGTCGCTGATGGTTTTTATGCCGTTTCCGTCTGTAGATATGCCGCTCTCGTGGTTGTATTCCTGATACTTCATATTGAGGTTCACGGTTTTGCCGTTGCCGTTGAACTGCTTGAACTGCAGATAAAGCGCCTTGTCGTTGCTGTAAATGCTGCCGATGCCGCGGAAGCCGGCGGGCATATCGTAGCTGTCGCCCGTCAGGTTTATCGCGGAAACGACGGACTTGTTGGAGGAATTGCCGCAGACGCTTCTCGCGCGGAGCAGCGTTGCGCTGCTGCTCGCAGTGTATTGCCTGATAATATACGGCGTCTTGTTGCGGCCGGCGTAGATATCCTGCGCCGCGACGATATCGTAGTCGCCGCTGCTCGCCGCGCCGGTGCCGACGTCGCTGTAGGCGGCGCATCTTGTCGAGGTGTACTCGCGGTAGCCTATCCACTGTGCGTCCGTGATCGACGCGTAGTCGGTGTTTGAAGAGCCGTAGGACGCGCTGCCCGCGCCGCTGTTGACGACGCAGGAGAGGATATAGAACGCCTGAGCGTCCGGAATATTGACGGTGTAGGCGTCGCGTCCGGTCGCGTTGACCTCCAGCTTCGCGGAGCTCGAGGGAACGAGGTCCGGTATGCCGTAGTTCTTCGTGCCGTTGTTGACCGTCGCGGAGTTCGCCGCGTAGGACGAAGCCTCGTTGAAGGCGTAGCCGGCGATGACTCTGCCGATTATCGGGTTGACGTAGAGCCAGCCGTCGTCCGCGACCTGCGGGCAGACGTCGGAGGTCAGTCCGGAGGCGGCGGCCATATTGCGGAAGATCACGCCGCCGTTGAGGACTACGCCGATATAGCCGCCGACGGGCATCAGACGGTTGCAGTCCGGATTCGAGTTCGCGACCGGGAAGCTCGCCTGCGTATCCGCTTCGCCCTCGTGCTCGACGGTGAAGTATACGCGGACGTTGTCGATGACGTTGTCTCCGCCCATTACCTGGCCGATGACCGCGCCGTAGGAGGCGCAGGCGGCGTTGTCGTATCTGAAGGGGAGGACGGAGTTCTGGCTTATGCCTATCGCGGAGTCGGTCCTCACGGTGACGTTTTTGACGACGCAGCCGTTGGCGGACTTGATGAGCGGGTTGTTGGACTTGTTGATTATCGTGCCGCCGACGATGACGCCGCGGAAGGCGTACTGACAGTTGAAGCCGCTCGTGGCCGTCCAGTCGGCGAGGCCGCCGCCGAAGCCGACGAAGTCGGCGGGAAGCTCGATTTCGGAGGCGATGCTGTAATACGCGCCTGCGAGATAGGCGCGGACGTTCGCGAGCGACTTGGTGTCGCCCGCGTCGGAATCGTTGACGAAGCTGCCGCCGGAGTAGGTGTAGGTCGCGTGGGTGTTCTTGTTGTCGCACCACATATCGAGGGTGTTGGAGCCGACGTTGGTGGGCAGCGCGATATTGACGCCGTCGATCGGGCTGCCGCTGATGATCTTCGCGGCGGTCGCGAGCATCGCGCCGTTGGTGATGATATAAGGATCGTTATACTGGCCGCAGCCGGTGGTAAGGCTCTCGTTCTTGACGTTGACCTTTATCTCATGGTAGCCGTTCGCCGCGTCGTACGCGTGGTTGACGTACGGCAGGAAGCCGGAGGAGAAGTTATACGCGCTCGCGCCCGAGCTGTCCGTCGGGTGGGTGTAGCGGTTGGGATCGTTGTAGTAGTGATCCTCGAGGCCGGCGTATTCGACGGAGTCCTTGACCTCCTTGCCGTATGTGACGCGGCGGCGGTTGGAGGTCCAGTCCTCGTCGTAAGTGTAGTTGTATTCGCCGAGGCTTCCGTTAAGGAAGCGGAAGGATTCAAGGAAGGTCGCGCGGTCGAAGATGGAGCGGTCGGTGCCGTAGGCGGTATTCAGACCGCTCATGCCGCCCGTCGCGGTGCGCGCGTCGAGCTTGATATCCGAGAAGGTCAGGTTGATGTTCGTCGCCGTGTCGTAGCCGACGTTGCCGATGAGGGAGGAGGCGACGGCCGCCGTGCCCGTCGAGGGGTAGACGTCCGCGCCGGAGCCGCCGGTCGCGAGACCGGTAATATCGAGCTTGACGTTCTTGCCGACGTTGTTTATCAGCAGCGGCGAATAGGCGCCGGAGGTCCTGTTCGAGATCTCCGCGCCCGCGAGGGTGATATTCTTCAGATTCGCGCGCAGCGTCTTGGTCGTGTCGCCGAGCGTCCTGCGGACGAGGAAGCCGGAGTCGCCTTCGTCGAGCGAAACGTTGCCTTCGAGCGTCAGTACGTTGACGGTGAGCGAGGCGTCGTCGAAGGCGTTGGAGCAGTTGAGGAAGAGCCCCTGATGCATGAGGTAGTGCTGCGTTTTCTCGACGTCGGCGCGGGTGGAACGCGCATGGCCGTCGCTGTCGCCGGAGCCGCCTTCGCCGTCTTCGATCTCCTGATTATAGAACTTGACCGTGGCGTTCTGAATGGTTACGCCGGAGACGTCCACGTGGTAGTAGGAGAGTCCGGCCATATCGCAGTTGCCGGATATCCTGTTGTTATAGGCGTTGTTGAAGAAGCCGCCGTTGGCGGATTTGTTTATCGAGCTGTGCGCGTACCTGTTGAGGCTCCAGAGGAGGAGCTTTTCCGCGTCGCTCTTCGAGCTCTTGTTTCTGATAAGGTCGAGGTTGTAGTAGTAGCGCGTTTTATCGTTGACCTTGCGGGTGTTTTTCCCGTAGGCCGTCTGATTCTGGTAGGTGTTGCAGCCGGCGCCGTCCGTGACGAGCGGAGCGCCGCCCGCGGTGCGGATGGAAACCACGCCGTTGCCGTTGCCGTCGATGCGGTTGTCGCCGACGACGGTGTTGCGCACGACCTCGTCGAAGGAGTTGAACGTGCCGGAGAAGGCCGTGTTCGCGACGTCGTAGCCGTCGCTGACGAGGTCGAGATATATCGCGGAGGAGGTGCCGTTGGTGCCGTCGTTGACTATGAAGCCGAAGGTGCAGGGATCGACGGCGTTAAGCGTAAGCGCGTTGACGTCGACGTGGTTGACCGTCCAGTGTCCCGTGGCTCTGCCGACGAGCGCGCCGCCGGCGGGAACGATTGAGCCGTCCTTTTTCCAGGTCACCGACGGGCCCGAGGAGCCGCTGCCGATGATGACGCCGTCGGTTCCGCCGTCGGTCCCGATCGTGACGTTGGCGTCGATCCATTCGCAGCCGAGCAGTCCGCCGGCGCACGCCGCGCTGTCGCGGACGCGTGTGCTTATGCTCGCCGCGTCGCTGACGGTGACGTTGTTGAGCAGTACGCTGCGGGTGAAGTTGCCGCTGTTCGCGGCTATCGTGCCGATAAGTCCGCCGTAGCGCGTGCACCTGAAGCCGCAGGAGCCGTTCACGCAGTTGTCGAACTTTCCGGCGACGGTCACGTTATCGAAGTCGAAGGTCAGCGCGCTGACCGATGCGACGTGTCCGATCGCGCCGCCGACGTAAGCGTCGACGTTGGAGGAGACGGCGCCGTTCCTGTTGTTCTCAATTATGTCGTTTTCAAAGACGGAGCCGGAGATCACGGCCGTGCCGGCGGCTCCGGTGTCGAACAAGCCGATCGCGCCGCCGCAGTAGAGCTTGGAGCTGTTTGCGGTCTGGCCGAAGAGGTGTATATCCTGTTTCGTATCGACGTTCGTGAGCGTCACGGGGTTGGACGAACCGGAAACCTGCGCCGCGACGCCGCCGACGTTGTACGTCGACGAGGCCTTCGCCGCGAAGAGGGAGATATATCCGTCGACGGTAAGGTCGCTCACCACCGCGTTGCTTACCTTGGCGAAGAGGCCGAGGTATTGGTGGCCGATGACGGTGCCGTAGTTGTTCGCGCCGATATTCGCGGGAGCGGAAAGCGCCGCGCCGCCGCTCATTCCGTAGGGCTCGCCGACGGCGAGGTATACCGTCCGGCCGTTTCCGTTGAAGCTGCCGGTGAAGGCGGCGTTGGAGCCGTTATCGCGCGTCAGCGCGACGATGCCGGTGCCGGAAAGGTCGATATCCGCGGTCAGGGAAAGGTTGCCGCCGAGGATGCTTCCGCTGCGGGAGCCCGAGCTGAATTTCAGCGCGCCCTTGTCCGCGTAGTTGTGCTGGACGTTGAGGGCGGTCTTTATGAAGTCCTTTTTCGAGGCCATGCTCGCGGCGTGTCCCGCGACCGTGACCGTGTGGGCGTTCATATCCACGGTGAAGAAGTCGCTTTCCGCGAGTCCGTTCGCGGAGGAGAGGCGGAGCGCCTCGCCCCAGTCGCCGATATCGTCGACGGTGCCGCTGCCGCGCTTGAAGGTCCAGCCCGCGTCGGAGCCGCTGCCGAGCGCGTAGACGAGGCCGTTGCCGCGGGTGTTCACCAGCTGCGCGGAGGAGTAAGAGGCGCCGGAGAGGTCGGTCGTGCCCGCGATGCGGAGCACGCCTTCGTTGAGCGCGCTTACGAGTCCCGAGCCGACGCTGCCGTCTACGTCGATCGTCCCGCTGACGTCGAGGAAGCTGCCAACTTCGCCGGCGGAGCCGACGATGCCTCCGCTGACGGCGGCGTTCGTCGTCACGCGCGCGTCGCTTATGCTCGCGTAAAGCGGGTACATGCCGAAGGTGCCGATGAGTCCGCCGCTTATGGTGGAGGAACCGCTGTTGGCGAGTATCTTCACCTCAACGTTGTGAACGTCGAGGGTGTTCGTCAGGAGCGTGTTGGAATATCTGCCGATAAGTCCGCCGCGCGTGCCGCCGCCGGTGAATCTGACCTGCTTCGTGAAGGCGTTGTCGGTAAGGACGGCGGACGTTTCGGTTATCGTCACGCTCGTGTCGGAGTCGAGCGTACCGGAAAGCGCGCCGACGTTGCCGGTGCCCGCGATGGTGAAGCCGGAGTCGGTGATTATGCCGTCGAGCTCGAAGGTGCGGACGTCCGCGTTCGCGCCGGAGCCGTTTCCGGCAGTGCTCTTGTAGTATCCGTATACGCCGCCCGCGCCCTCCGAACCGGTGACCGTTTTGGAGAGGGTGACCGTCGCGCCGCCGACGAGTTCGATCTCGGCGTTCAGCGCGGCGCCGACGAGTGCGCCGGCGTATTTCCTGCCCGAGGTTACGTTCGCGACGGAGGTGAAGCTCTCTTCGGCGATGAGCTTCGCGCCGTTCGCCGCCGAGCCGACGACTCCGCCCGCGTAGCCGTTAGCGGAGTTGACGGTGTATTCGTTTGCGGACGCGACCTTGAAGGTCAGCTCCGCGCCCTCGCCGAGCGTGCAGCATATCGTGCCGACGTCGCCCGCGCTCACCGCGTTCGCGGGAGTTCCCGAAGCGGAAACGGAGTCGTGGGTGAAGTCGATCCTGACCTTGCAGTCCGCCGCGACGTCGCCGACGACGCCGGCGAAGGATTCCGCGGTCGCGTTTACCGAGTCGCGGTCGTCCGGCTTGAGGATGATCTTCCAGTCCGCGGCCGAACCCGCGGCGTTCACGACGTGCTGAGCGAAGAGCGCGTTGTCCGAGGAGGCGAGACGCGCTATCTGCAGCTCTCTGGTCGCTCCGGCGGTGTTGACGGTGCTCGCCGCGGTGGTTATATAGCCGAAGAGCGGCACGTCGGATATGAATCCGGCGGTCGCGTTATCGGCAATCTCGACCGTGCCGTTGAAGGGCCTTGAGGATGTGCCTATGGAAACGTAGCCGCTGTCGCCGGACGGAAGCACGAAGACCGTGCCGGCGCTCATGGCGAGCTGTATCGTATCGTCGGGGTTGTGTCCGCCGCGCGCGTATTCGCGCGAATACGCGATGAGGTCGGCGGAGGACGAGATCGCGATCGTCGCCGCGGGCTGCTGCTCAAGGGGCGTGTCGTCTTCCGCGGACACGACGAAAACGCCCGCAAAGTTTGCGAGCACGATGACGCAGGCGCAGAACGCCGCGATCATTTTTCTCAATGCTTTCGTTACTTCGGAAGTCGTCATTTGATCCCTCTTCTGGCAGGTGCGGTTATTCGCGGGGCGCTGCGGACGTGCCGCTTAACCCTCGGTGTAAGTAAGCGTGACGCAGCCGGCGCCGCCGGGGCCTCCGGTCAACTCGCTCCAGTCGGTGAAGCGCACGGCGCCGTCGGCGTAATAGAACTGCAGATCGTAACGCGCGACGTCGTCGGAGTCGACCGCGAAGGTCACGGATGAAACGCCGCCGGACACGGTCGGCGTGAAATTGTACTTGTTTAGGAAGACCTGGCTTATCTGCAGCCTGGTGTTGTCCCACGTCAGCACACAGGTGCCCGCGCCGGTGCCGGATATGACGTAGTTGAAGCCGTCGAATTCCGGCTGCGCCGGCGTGCCGGTCATATTGTTCTCGTTGAAGCGGCCCTCCCACGTGTTTCTCGCCTCGGCGTTGCTGAGCGAAACGCTGAATACCGCGTCCATGGCGCCGACGTCGGCGGGCGCTCCCGCCGCGGGAGCCGCGCAGAGGTAAAGGCAGAGCGCGGGCGCGTTGATGAAGTCGCTGTCGAATTCGACGTTGCATATATCGGTCTGGGAGATGCGGTGGTCGAGCGTGTTGCCGGTGAAATCATGAGAAAGCGCCGAAGCGTTGAGCGTGACCGTCGCGCCGCCTTTGAGCGTGAGCTTTACCCAGTGCGCGCCGACGTCGGAGGCGGAAGCGTCCGTCTTGACGTAAGCGCCGTTGGATTCGCCGAGCATTACCAGCCTCGCCGTAAGCGTGTATGGGATGTCGTTTTCATGCTTCTTCGTGGGGTTGCCCTGCGCGTAGTTGCATATCGTGACGTCGCCGCTGACGGTGGAGGAGTCGCTGTTCGTATAGAGCACGCGCTTGTAGATGTTCGCGGCGGTGTTGGCGTTCGGCACGAGGTAGTTTGAGGAAAAAAGCGTGCCTTCGTCACCGCGCGTAGCGAGAACTCTTTTGGCGCGGCTGCTCTTTATGTATTCGGCGTATACGACGAAGCCGGCGATAAGGAAGAGTACCATTATCGTCGCTATGATCGCCGTCCGGCGGCTTTTGATGATTCTCATGAATCTGCTCACGTATACGTTCTCCTGTTTCGGGTTTGTCGCGGCCGTGCCGGTCAGTAGGAAATGTTCTTCGCGGAGATATAGACTATGTCGGTTTCCTTGTCGTTCTTCGTGTTCGCGGTCCATTTGACGCGCAGGATGTAGTAGTCGCAGAAATCGAAGTGCTCGTCAAGCGTGGGCTGTATCGCGGCGGTCGCCTGCCAGTAGAGCGGGACCGCGTGCTTGTGGTGGTTGGTGTAGGGAGAGTTCGAGCCGGAGGGGGTGTAGGTCTCCGCGTAATAGCGGTCGCCGCCGGTCAGCGCGAGCGTTTCGGCTTCGTCGCCGGTTCCGGCGACCGTGTCGTTGACGAGCTCGCCCGGAATGGGAGAGGCTCCCGCCGGCGCGGAGTAGTAGAGCGTCGAGGAAACGTCGTCGTGCGTGTCGTATATGACGACGCCCGTGGGATTGCCCGCCGGAGCGGACGCGCTTTCCGTCGCCGCGTAAACCTCGAATTCAAACTGGTTGTTCGTCGTGTACGCGAGCTGCAGCTTGTACGAGCCGACGTTGTTGCCGCGCACGCAGAAGACGAAATCCTTGTAAGTGCCGGCTTCGGCGTCGATGCCGCCGAGGTCGAGGTAGCGGATATCCTCCTCGTTGCCGGTGTTGATGAAGATCGCGGTCGGGTTGGAGATCTCGGTGGTCGCGGCGGTCCTGCGGCCGACGTAGAACCACGCGTAGGCCGCCATCGAGGCGCAGAGCAGGACAAAAGCAAGCAGCGCCGCGACGACCGTCTTCGGCGTTCCGCGTCCGTTATTCACTTTTGTCGTTTCCTTTTTCATCGCTTATCTCCGGTTGGATCGGCTGCGGAGCGTCAGTCCGCCGCGCCCGCGGGCTCGACGTCGACGCAGACTATCAGAAAGTGCGTGTTGTCGCCGATGAGCTGGTCGGCGTGGTTGTAACCCTCGCTCAGCTCAACGAAATAGTAGTTGGGGTAGTCGGCGGCGGCGAAGGCCGTCGCGGCGGGTATCGCGAGGTTGCGGAAGAACTTTCCGGGATGGGTGCTGATATAGGTCAGTATCTCGCCGCGCTCCGTTTCGTCGTTATAGACGGGGTGGGCGTGAACCATGGGTGAATCGTTCTCAAGCGCGAGCTGTCCGAAGGTCGCCGGCCATATCCAGTAGATCTCGACGGTGTAATAGCGGTCGCCCGTGTCGGGATCGGTGTAGTCCGGAGCGGCGGGCAGCTCGAAGGTGAAGGCGTCGTCCGTCAGGCGGTCGGAGTAATAGTAGCCGCCGTTTATCAGGGCGCTGCGGGTCTTGTAGAAGAGGACGTGTCCGGAAAGCATCTCCTGCAGCTCGGTGAGAAGCTCCTCCTGCTCCGCCTGAACGGCGGGGTCGGTCTCGTCGGGGTCGACTATCGGCGTCGGATCGCCGTTCGCGGCGATGCCGAGCGGGTAGAACGAGAGGGCGACGTCGAAGCCGGCGTCATAGTCGCTCTTCAGCACTATGTCGAAGCTGATCTTGCCGAAGGCGCCGGGGGCGAGGTCCTCGCCGTTCTCCTCGTGCGGGTTCTCGTTGACGAGATGGCAGAGGATGGCGGTGTGCCCGTTGTCGGTGATATAGTCCGGATCAAGCTTTTCGTAGCCGCCGTTTTCCTCCCGCGCCAGATACTGCGCTATCGGGGAGTCCGCGGCGTAAGGCGTGCGCTGGTCGTTGTCCGGCGTGCCGTCGCGGTCGCGGACGGCGATCTCGTAAAAGGAATCGTCGTTCACGCCGGCCTGCATGCCTTCGGCGGAGACGCTTTCGTTTTTGGTGAACCAGCCGTATGAGAAGTGGAGGTAGACCGTTATGACCGCAGTGAGTATCAGTCCGAGCACCGTGAGGTATATAAGTCTGTGAAACAGCGAACGCTTCTGGTTGTTCCGTGCGCGATCGGTCATGACGGCTCCTCCTTTCTTTCTTGATTCCCGTGCCGCGTAGAAAATAAAAACGCTGCGCGTTCGTGCTTTGCCGAACATCGCAGCTGGCTGCCCCGCGGGGCCCTTTAGCTTTGCGTCGCCGGATTTCTCCGGTTTTGCCAAGTCTGTTTTAGCGTTTCCGATCCGGCGCACGTACGCGTGCGGTGCGCACAAACTCTCAACGCAAAATATTATAGTAGCAATATGCGGTTTTGTCAAGTAAAATATTCCCCGCAAACCGCGTGGCTGCGCGGTTTGCGGGGGCTTGCGCCGTTTTTTCCGCGGCGTGAAAAAAAGCGCTGTTTTTAATTTATATTAAGTAATAAATCGGACGCGATCCGCGTTGCGGAAGGGCGGAGAGAACGGGGGACCGTATGAATTTTTATAAAATTTTCATATTTGCCGCCGCGGGAATCGCTTTTCAGGTCACCAGACCGACCCCTTCCATACGCTTCGCGTGCTCGGCGCCGGTGGAAATAATATAGATCCGCGTTGTGTTCACGCTTGAATGCCCGAGTATGTCCGCGAGTGCGGAGATGTCGTGCTCCCGCTCGTAGAAGGCGCGTGCGAAAAGGTGGCGCAGATTGTGCGGAAACGCTTTCTGCGGCGGTATGCCCGCCGCGGCGCAGAGCTTTTTCATTTTGCGCCAGACGTTGGTGCGGTCGACCGGCCTGCCCGTGCGCGTCAGGAAGACAGGCCCGGAGGAAACGCCGGTTTCCTCGGCGTAGCGCAGAAGCTTTTTTCTGAGCGCCGAAACGATAAAGATGCGCCGCGTCTTGCCCTTGCAGCAGACGCTCGTTCCGCCCTCCTTCGCCGCCTCGACGGTGACGTAGCCGAGCTCGCCGATGCGGATGCCGGTGCAGCAGAGCGTTTGAAGAATTAGCGCGCTGCGGTAGTCGCAGACGCGCTCGGCGGCGGAGATCAGCTGCACGTATTCGTCGCGCGTCAGCTCCTCGCTTTCGGGGCGGTAGGCGTCCCGCTGCAGGCGGAACTGCCGCACGCACAGGTCTTCCCGCCGCGCGAAGCGGAAGAGCGAGTTGAGCGCCGCGAGCATCGAGTTCGCGCTTTTGGCGGAGTAGAGCGAGCCGAGCCTGGTCTTGTAGCCGAGAGTCATCCTGCGGCTGACCTCGTTCCCGCCGGCGTACTCCGCGAAGCGCCTCGCCTCGCGCAGATACTTCTCCACGGTAGCGGCGCTCTTTTCCTGATCGCGCAGATGCTCCGCGAAGCGGCGCTGCAGTTTTTCGGTAATGAAGAGTCTTTGCATAAAAAACACCCCCATGATTTTTCCGAATATCTTTTCGGCCGGCGTGCCGAACGAAGCCGGCCGGTTATATTTTAGAACAAATGCCGCAAAATGTAAAATAAGATTGAAATTTGCGGAACGGTGTGGTATTATGTTAAGCAGAAGATTATCACACGGGAGTGATGAAATGAGCTTATCCGAAAGCGCTCTCGGCCGCGTCGAATCCGCGCGCAGGTCGGTTCTTGTCGTTGACGACGAGCTTATCAACAGAATAATGCTCGGCCATATTCTCGGGAATGACTACGACGTCGTTCTCGCGGAAAACGGCGCGCAGGCGCGCGACGTTCTTGAGGAACGCGGCGAAACGATCTCCATAGTGCTGCTCGATCTGATGATGCCCGTTATGGACGGCTACGAGCTGCTCGAGATCATGAGAGCTGATCCGAAGATGCGTCACATCCCCGTCATCGTCGCGACCTCGGAGCGCGAAGCCGAGGTGCGCAGTCTCGAGATGGGCGCCGCGGACTTCATCGAGAAGCCCTACAACGCGCCGGAGGTCATACTCGCGCGCGTGCGCCGCTCTATCGAGCTCGCCGAGGACGCCAGCATAATCAGCGCGACCGAGACGGACTCCCTCACGGGGCTTTATATCAAGCAGTTCTTCATCGAATACTGCGGCAGGGCGGATTTCTACGCGCAGGACAAGCCCATGGACGCCGCCGTGCTGAATATCAACCGGTTCCACCTTGTCAACGAGCTGTTCGGTCAGGAGGCGGGCGACAAAGCGCTCGTCGTTCTCGCCGCGCATCTCCGTTCGATCGCCGTTGAAGTCGGCGGCTTCGCCGGCAGGGGCGAAGCGGATACCTTCTACCTCTATCTGCCGCACCGCGACGACTACGTTGATATCCTCAACGGCGCGGGAGCGGTTCTGACGGAGGCGCTTCCGGATACGCACATCAGCATCCGCCTCGGCGTCTATCAGAACGTCGACAAAAGCATCACGCTGGAGCGCCGCTTCGATCACGCGAACCTCGCCTCGAGCCGCTTCCGCGGCGGGCACGAGTCGCACGTCGGCTTCTACGATTCGAGCATGCACGACCGCGAGCTTTATACCGAGCGCCTGCTTGCCGACGCCGACAGGGCGATCGCGGAGCGTCAGTTCAGGGTCTATTTCCAGCCGAAATACAACATAAAGGGCGACCGCCCCGTGCTTTGCAGCGCGGAGGCGCTGATACGCTGGATCCATCCGGAGCTCGGCTTCGTCAGCCCCGGCGCCTTTATCCCGGTATTCGAGGAGCACGGAATCATCCACAAGCTCGACGTTTTCGTCTGGAACGAAACGGCGGCGCAGATACGCCGCTGGCGCGAAGAATTCGGCTTCACTCTGCCGGTCTCGGTAAACGTTTCCCGTGTGGATATGCAGACCGACGGCTTAGAGGAGCAGCTCGCGCGGATAGTGAAGGATAACGGTATCGGATTCGCGGATCTGCGGCTCGAGGTCACCGAGTCCGCTTACGCCGAAGACGAGAGCGCCGTCGTCGGGATCGTTTCCAACCTGCGCGAGCTCGGCTTCAGGATAGAGATGGACGACTTCGGCAGCGGGTATTCGTCGCTGAATATGCTGAGCGAAATGCCGATCGACACGCTGAAGCTGGATATGCGCTTCGTGAAGAATCTGACCGCGGGATCGAAGGGGCTCCGCATGATCGAGCTGGTCGTCGGAGTCGCGAAGTTCCTCGAGGCTCAGGTGATCGCCGAGGGCGTTGAAACCGCGGAGCAGGTGGAGCTGCTGCGCGGCTGCGGCTGCGACATGGTGCAGGGGTATTACTTCTCGAAGCCGGTCCCGCCGGAGGATTTCGCGCGGTTCATCGCCGCCGGGAAGGAAAACGGATAAGGGAGGATACGATATGATAACCGTTGATAAACTGAGGGAATGGGGCGCCGCCGTCGACGAAGGGCTCGCCCGCTGCATGAATAACGAAAGCTTTTATCTCATGCTCGTCGGCAAGTCGCTTGAAGGCGGCCAGATAGACGAGCTCGAGGCCGCCCTGTCGGAAAAGGACCTTACCCGCGCGTTCGAAGCCGCGCACGCGCTGAAGGGCGTTTGCGGCAACCTTTCGCTGACTCCGCTTTTCAAGCCCGTCAGCGAGATGACCGAGCTGCTCCGCGCCGGAACGGATACGGATTACTCCGCGCTTCTCGCGGAAGCGAAAACGCAGTGGGCGCGGCTTAACGAGCTGGCCGGATAAAGAGCGCTTTCCGCCGCTTCCGCTTTGTCATTTTGCCGAATAAAAGCCGCGTACCCGAGGCAAATTCGGTCACAATCACAGTTTTGCCGATTTGTGTCAAAAATGATAAAAATGGGTTGCATTTCCGCGCGTTTTGATTTATAATATTGACATACAAGACGAAGGAGTGAGGGCGTATGAAAACGGTGTATATCCTCTGCGGAAAAAGCTTTTTCAGCGAGCCTTCGCGCCTTTCTGCGTCCTTATAGCGTCTTGCTGCGCCCGTATCTTCGCGGGCGCGTTTTTGTTTGAAAAATCCGCGTTCTGACAAAGAACGCAAAACGGCTTTTCGCTCCGGAAGGGAAGCGGATCGCGCAAACGGAGATGTATATATGCGCCTGCTCGAGGAACGTATAAAAAAAGACGGCGTCGTGAAGGGGAAGGACGTGCTCAAGGTCGACAGCTTCCTCAACCATCAGATCGATCCGATGCTCACCGACGCCATGGGCAGGGAGTTCTACCGCCTTTTCAGGAACGAAAACGTCGACAAGCTCCTCACTATAGAGGCGTCCGGCATCGCGGTCGCCGTTATGACGGCGAGGTATTTCGGCAAGCCGCTCGTCTTCGCGAAAAAGTCGCGCACGTCCAATATGGCGGACGGTGTCTGGACGGCGAAAGCGTTTTCGTTCACGCACGGAGTCGAGAACACCGTCATGGTTTCGAAGCAGTATCTCAGTGAAGGCGAACGCGTCCTGCTGATCGACGATTTCCTCGCCAACGGCTGCGCTCTCCGCGCTCTGCGCGATATCGTCATGCAGGCGGGAGCGATCCCCGTCGGAGCGGGCGTCGTCATCGAGAAGGCGTTCCAGCCCGGCGGCGACGGACTTCGCAAAGAGGGGCTGCGCGTCGAATCGCTCGCGCGGATAAGCTCGATGAGCGAGGAGAACGGCGTCGAGTTCTGCTGACGCTGCGTCTTCAATATTAGTAAAACCGAATAAAACAACAGAAAATATCAACCGCTTATATATCCTTTGAGATATGGTCAAAAAGTTTCTACCGGGCTGCCGTAAATTGCCCGACTATAAGCAGGATCTTCTTGTCTTTGCTTTCAGTACGGGAACGGCTCGGTTCCCGTACTTTTTTTCGTGGCAGGCGCCGCGCTTCACACGGTATTCAATCCGGAGGGATATGAATAAATAAACAAAAACAACAAGAAAGAGGAGAAAAACCATGAAAAGAACTCTCAGCATCATTCTTGCCATCGTCTTCGCTCTGTCCTGCTGCTTCGCTCTCGCGGCCTGCGGCAAGGAATCCGAAGGCACCGGTTCCGGCGACAACGGCGACGCCGCGGCCCTGAAGATCGGCGCCATCCTCGTCGGCGACGAGACCGAAGGCTACACCAAGGCTCACATGGACGGCATAAAGGCCGCCGCCAAGGAGCTCGGCATCGCGGACGACCAGATCATCTGGAAGTACAAGATCGAAGAGACCGACGCCGTTACCGAAGCCGGCAAGCAGCTCATCAACGACGGATGCACCTACATCTTCTCCAACTCTTACGGTCATCAGGACTATATGCTCGGCCTCGCGAAGGAGAACAGCGATATCCACTTCGTCTCCATGACGGGCGACACCGCCGACAAGAACGGACTTGACAACTTCAGCAACGCGTTCACCCGCGTTTATGAATCCCGCTACGTCTCCGGCGTGGTCGCCGGCCTCAAGCTCCAGGAGCTCATCGACGCCGGCAAGATCGCCGATAAGAACAAGGACGGCGACAACATCCGCATCGGCTACGTCGGCGCTTATCCCTACGCTGAAGTCGTTTCCGGTTACACCGCTTTCTATCTCGGCATAAAGTCCATAGTTCCGAACATCGTTATGGACGTTCAGTACACCTCCAGCTGGTTCGATTTCGATAAAGAGAAGGCCGCCGCCGAGCTGCTCATGAGCAGAGGCTGCGTCATCATCGGCCAGCACGCCGACTCCGCCGGCGCGCCCACCGCTGTCCAGGAAGCCTTCAAGAAGGGCGAAGTCGCCTACTCCGTCGGCTACAACGTCTCCATGCTCGACGCCGCTCCGGACGCCGCTCTTACCTCCGCCTCCAACAACTGGAAGGTTTACTACAAGTTCGCTTTCGAGAAGGCCCTGAAGGGCGAGAACATCCCCACCAACTGGGCCGAAGGCTACGACAAGGACGCCGTTGAGATCACCGAGCTCGGCAAGTCCGTCGCCGAAGGCACTCAGGCCAAGGTCGACGAGACCATCGCCAAGATCAAGTCCGGCGAACTCAAGGTTTTCGACACCAAGACCTTCACGGTCGGCGGCAAGGAAGTTACCGAAGCTTTCGCCACCGATACCGACGGCGACTGGGTCAACGATAAGGACAACGTCGTTTACGACGGCTATTATCACGAGTCCGACGTCCGCAGCGCGCCTGCGTTCAATCTCCGCATAGACGGAATCACCGAACTCAACCCCGAAGGCTGATACTGCGAATGATCAAGGGAAGCCGCCGTCCCGGCGGCTTCCCTCCTTTACTGCTGATATACCCCGGAGGAACAAATGAACGAAAAACGCACACCGGTCATCCAGTTAAAAGGGATAACAAAGCGTTTCGGAACCAAAGTGCTTGCCAACGACAACATCACTATGGACGTCCTTGACGGCGAAGTCCTTGCGCTCCTCGGCGAGAACGGGAGCGGAAAGACCACGCTGCTCAATATGCTGTCGGGTATCTACTATCCCGACTCCGGCGAGATCTACGTCAGGGGCAAACACGTTTCGATCAAGAGTCCGCACGACGCGTTCCTGCTCGGTATCTGTATGATACACCAGCACTTCAAGCTCGTCGACGTTTTCACGGCGACGGAGAACGTCCTGCTCGGACTGAAAGAAAAAGGCCGCCTCGATCTGAAGGCGGCGGCGAACCGTATCCGCGAGATATGCGGCGAATACGGCTTCGAAGTGGACCCCGATCAGAAGGTCTACGACATGACCGTCTCGCAGAAGCAGACGCTCGAGATAGTCAAGGCGCTTTACAGAGGCGCCGACATACTCATTCTTGACGAGCCCACCGCGGTCCTCACGCCGCAGGAGACCGAAAAGCTGTTCTCGGTCATCCGCAATATGCAGGCGGCCGGCAAGACCATAATCATAATCACACATAAGCTTCAGGAAGTCCTCGCCATTTCCGACAGGGTAGCGATCCTTCGCAAAGGCGAATACATAGATACGGTCAAAACGTCCGAGACCTCGGTCGCCGAGCTTACCGAAAAGATGGTCGGCAAAAAGGTCGAGCTCAACATCGCCCGTCCCGAAGTCAAGGACCGCGAGCTGCGTCTCAAGGTGTCCGGACTGTCCTGCAAAAACGCCGAAAACGTCGACGTGCTGAAGGACGTTTCGTTCGAGGCGTACTCGGGCGAGATACTCGGCATTGCCGGCATCTCCGGCTGCGGACAGAAGGAGCTTCTCGAATCAATAGCCGGACTCCAGAAGATCGAGCCCGGAGCCGAGATAACCTATACCTATCCCACGGGAGAAACGGAAACGCTCATCGGCAAGACCCCCAAGCAGATACGCAAAATGGGCGTATCGCTCTCCTTCGTCCCCGAGGACCGTCTCGGTATGGGACTCGTCGGCGGCATGGGCATGACCGAGAATATGCTGCTCAAGGATTACAACCGCGGAGCGTCGCCGCTGACCGACAAAAAGCCCTCGAAGGAGCTCGCGGAGCGTATCCGCGAAGACCTCGGAGTCGTAACTCCGTCGATCTCGACGCCGGTGCGTATGCTTTCCGGCGGCAACGTCCAGAAGGTGCTCGTCGGCAGAGAGCTCGCCTCCGCGCCCACGGTGCTTATGACCGCCTACGCCGTCAGGGGGCTTGACATCAACACGTCTTACGTTATATACGATCTGCTCAACGAGCAGAAGCAGAAGGGCGTCGCCGTAATATTCGTCGGCGAAGAGCTCGACGTGCTCCTCGCGCTGTCGGACAGGATACTCGTCCTGTGCGGCGGCCGCATAAGCGGAGTGCTCGACGCCCGCGCCACCACCAAAGAAGAGGTCGGCTACCTTATGACCAATCTGCCGGAAGCCGCGGAAGGAGGGAAAGCGGATGACGATAAGGAATAACGACCGCGAGCCGTTGATACATCTGACGAAACGCGCTCCGCTGCCCGGATTCGCGGGGCTGCTTATCAGGGCGGGGGCGTTCGTATTCGCCGTCCTGTTCTGTGCGCTCGTCGTCTGGCTGATGATCGGCGTCGACCCGATCACGTTTTTGAAGACGATGTTCACCGGCTCGTTCGGCATACAGAAGCTCGAGAACGCCAAAAACTTCACCTCCTTCTGGCGCATTTTCACCTCGAGCTACTTCTGGACGACCGTCAAGACCGGATGCAAGCTGCTGCTTCTCGCGGTCGCGCTCGCTCCGGCGTTCAAGATGAAGTTCTGGAACATCGGCGCGGAGGGACAGTTCCTCGCGGGAGCGATCTCCGCCACCTACATAATGTTCAACTATCCGGGGCTCAACCCCTTCGTGCTCCTTCTGCTCATGCTGGTCGTCAGCCTGATAACGGGAGCGATCTGGGGAGTCATCCCCGCGATCTTCAAGGCGAAGTTCAACACGAACGAGACGCTGTTCACGCTCATGATGAACTATATCGTCATCAAGATCGTCGACTTCTTCTTCAATAAGTGGAGAGGAGTCAAATCCGCGCTCGGCATCATCAACATCGACTCCGAAGCCGGCTGGATCAGATCCATGTGGAAGGGCACCGAGTCCGCCTGGTACAAGAACGAGGATCTGATCTTCATGATCGCCGTCATAGTTATCGCAGTGCTGATGTATTACTACCTGCGCCTGACGAAGCACGGCTATGAAATAGCCGTCGTCGGCGATTCGCAGAACACCGCCAAATACGCGGGCATCAGCGTCAAGAAGGTCATCATCCGCACGATGGCGCTCTCCGGCGCGCTCTGCGGACTGTGCGGATTCCTCTGCGTTTCGGCGCAGGGGCACACCGTGAACTCAAGCCTCGCGGGCGGATACGGCTTCACCGCGATAATCGTCGCGTGGCTGTCGAAGTTCAACACCTTCACGATGATGGGCGTTTCGCTGCTGATAGTCGCGCTCGAGAACGGCTCTGCGCTGATGTCGAACACCTACAACGACCTCGGCTTCTCGGTCGCGTTCGGCAAGATAATCGTCGGCGTGATGCTGCTGTTCGTCATCGGCTGCGAGTTCTTTATCAACTATAAGGTCAACTTCCGTTCGCGCAAAGCTCAGAAGGAGGCGGTCGAAGCATGATATTTGTCTGGATACAAAAAGCCATCGGATTCGCCGCTTTCATCGCGCTCGCGGCGATGGGCGAGCTGCTGACCGAAAAATCGGGCGGCCTCAACCTCGGAACTCCGGGAACGATGTGCGTCGGCGCGGCGGCGGGATTCATCACCGCCTTCCGCTATTGCAACGCCGTCGCGAACCCGAGCGTTGTTATGGTCATTCTGCTGACGCTGCTGACCGCGTTCGCCGCGTCGGTGCTTATGGGGCTGATATACAGCTTCTTCACCGTCACGATGAGGATAAACCAGAACGTCGTCGGCCTCGTTATGACGATCTTCGGATGCGGCCTCGCGGAGTTCCTGTCTATCTTTTTCATTAAGTCGGAGTCGGGCAACGTCCGCTGCGACTTCGCGAACACCGTCTTCACCGCGCGGATACCGTTCCTTTCGGAAAAGCTCGGCGTAGTTTCCGACCTGCTTTTCAGCTACGGCTTCATGTTCTATCTGACGATAGCGCTCGCGGTGATAATGACGCTCGTATTCAACAAGACGAGAACGGGGCTCAACCTCCGCGCCGTCGGCGAAAGTCCGGCGACCGCGGACGCGGCGGGCATCAACGTTACGCGGTATAAATACGCCGCGGCGTGCATCGGCAGCGGCATCACCGGCCTCGCCGGAGTCTACTGCGTGATGGAGTTCAAGAGCGGCGCGTGGGCTACGGCGGACCTCGCCAGCATCCAGGCGTTCGGCTGGCTTTCGGTCGCGCTCGTCATATTCGCGTTCTGGAAGCCGCTGAATCTGCTCTGGGGCTCGCTGATATTCGGCATCTTCTACTGGGCGTATCTGTACCTGCCGGAGCTGCTGAACGTTCAGCTTTCCACCGACCTTACGCAGATGCTGCCGTATATCATCACGATAGTCGTTCTGATAATCGTCAGCTTCCGCAAGAAAAAAGAAAACCTCGGTCCCGCGTCGTTAGGCGTGACGTATTTCCGAGAAGAACGCTGACGCACGCCATCCCGAGGGCGAAGCCCGAGGGATCCCCCGAATAAGCAGAAACACCCGGACACCTCCCTCAGACGAGGGAGGTGTCATTTTTTGCTGGCAAAAAATGACGGAGGGAGTGAAAACTGCCGCGAAGCGGCAATATCACTTGTCCGAAGGGCAAATATCACTGCCGCAAAGCGGCAATATCACTATCGCGTCAGCGATAATATCACTGCGCCGCAGGCACTTTTCCCTCCCTCAGTCTCGCCCTGCTCCGCAGGCCTCGACAGCTCCCTCGTCTGAGGGAGCCAAGCCGACGTTTCTGCTTCACATAGGGGATTCCTCGTCGGCGCGTTCGCGCCTCCTCGGAATGACAGAGGCCGTAGGCGGCGTCTTCGCAGGGGCGATCTGATCGCCCGCGAATCAACGCGCAAACCATACGCGCCCCTCGATTTGAGGGGCGCCGTTTTTTTGCGCTGCAAAAAGGGGGTAAACGCCCGCCGATTCATTCTTAAATATATCTTGCTAATTTTCTCACATTGTGGTAAAATATATGATGTATACTATGCAGTTTTGCGCCCGGGCGCGAAACGGACCGGAGAAACCCTATGATTAACAGATCTCTTGTGAGAAGAAAAGCGATAATGCGGCTTATGGGACGCTTCTGGACGGCGGCTGTCCTCGCGCTCATCGCGGAGGTGATAAGCCTCGCGGTCAGCTTCCTCCAGAACGCGGTCTACAAAGCGTTCGACGTCAAGCTGATAACGGCGCAGCAGCTTATCTCCACCGAGGCGATAGACGCCTATTTCAAGGAGCTGCTGAGCGACCGCTGGGCGGTCGTGAAGATGCTGTCTATCTTCGCCGGCGGCCTGCTTGTGACCTTCCTGCTGTCGGCGCCGCTGCGCTTCGGCACGCTGAAATGGCACTACGCCGTCGTCAAAGGCTCGCCGCAGACAATAGGCTACGCGCTGAACGAATACGGCACGCTGAAAAACGTCGGCCGTTCGCTCTGGATATATATCTATACCGGACTGCACTATCTGAAGTGGGGCCTGCTGATCTTCGCCGCGCCGCTCGGAATGTCCATAGGCGGCTCGCTCATCTATGAGAAGGGGCGCGAAGGCGTCGCCGGAATGCTTATGAGCTTCGGCATAGTCGCGGCGATCGGCTGCGCGGTGCTCTTCGTCTACGTGACCAACCGCCTCTTCCTTGCGCCGTATATCTACGCGGAAGGCGATATAAGCGCGTTTCAGGCGGTCCGCGAGAGCAAGGAGCGAATGCGCGGGCAGTCCGGAGGACTGCTTGTGTTTCAGCTTTCGCTGATACCGCTGATACTGATCGCCTTCTTCCTCTGCTACGGCGCGGGCACGATAATCGTCGCGCCCTTCGCGTCGATGTGCTACGCGACCTACGCCGACGAGATACTCACCGGCGGCGCCGCCGAAGAGGAAGAAATCGAATACACTGTTGAATAAATCCGAAAGAGGAAAGAAATATGAACGAAAAATACTACATCACCACAGCAATCGCCTATACGTCGCGCAAGCCGCATATAGGCAACACCTACGAAGCGGTCTTCACCGACTGCATCGCGCGCTATAACCGCCTGCGCGGGAAGGACGTCTTCTTCCTGACCGGCACCGACGAGCACGGCGTGAAGATCCAGGAGGCCGCCGAGGCCGCCGGCATAGCGCCGAAGGAGTACGTCGACCGCGTCGCCGGCGAGGTCAAAGAGGTCTGGGACCTGATGAACACCAGCTACGACAAGTTCATCCGCACGACAGACCCCGACCACGAGCGCACCGTCGCCAGGATATTCACGAAGCTTTACGAGCAGGGCGACATCTACAAGGGTGAATACTCCGGCAAATACTGCGTCGCCTGCGAGACCTACTTCACCGAGAGCCAGCTCGTCGACGGCAAATGCCCCGACTGCGGAGGCGAGGTCACCGAGGCGAAGGAGGAAGCCTACTTCTTCCGTATGAGCAAATACGCCGACCGCCTGCTGAAGTATATCGAGGAGCATCCGGACTTCATCATGCCTGAGAGCCGCCGCAAGGAGATGGTCAACAACTTCCTGCTGCCCGGGCTCAGCGACCTTTGCGTTTCGCGCACCTCGTTCTCGTGGGGCGTGCCGGTCGAGTTCGACCCGAAGCACGTCGTCTACGTCTGGATCGACGCGCTTTCCAACTACATCACCGCCCTCGGCTACGACGTCGACAAGGATAAGCAGGGCGAGAACTACAAAAAGTACTGGCCGGCGGACGTCCACGTCATCGGCAAGGACATCCTGCGCTTCCACACGATCTACTGGCCGATAATCCTCATGGCGCTCGGCGAGCCGCTTCCGAAGCAGATCTTCGGCCACCCGTGGCTGCTGAACGGCACAGACAAGATGAGCAAGTCGAAGGGCAACACCATCTACGCCGACGAGCTCTGCAAATACTTCACCGTCGACGGCGTCCGCCTCTATCTGCTGAGCGAAATGCCCTACGGCGCGGACGGCACGATCACCTACGAAGCCGTCATCCGCAAATACAACACCGAGCTTGCGAACAACCTCGGCAACCTCGTCAGCCGCACCGTCGCGATGACGAAGAAGTACTTCGGCGGCGAAACGCCCACCCCGATCCTCGAGGGCGAGCCGGTGGACGACGAGCTCATCGCCGCCTGCCGCGAGACGGCGCACACCGTCTGCGCGAAGATGGACGAGCTGCGCGTCGCCGACGCCGTGAACGCCGTCTTCGACCTGCTCGGCAGGGCGAACAAATACATCGACGAAACCGCCCCCTGGGTGCTTGCGAAGACCGAAGAGGGCCGCGAACGCCTCGGCGTCGTCATCTACAACCTGCTTGAAACTATCCGCCACGCCGCCGTCCTGCTCGCGCCCTTCATGCCCGCGACCTCGGAGAAGATACTCTCGATCTTCGACTGCAAGGCGGACTGGAACCGCCTCGAGAGCTTCGGCCAGCTCCAGACCGGCACCGACCTCGAGGACTGCGGAATGCTCTTCGCCCGCATCGACGAGGAGAAGCTGCTCGCGGAGATATTCGCGGAAAAAGAATAACGCGATGAGATTATTCGATACCCACGTACATATGGACGACCCGCGCTACGACGCGGACCGCGAGGAGCTTCTGCGCGGTCTCGCCGCCGCGGGCGTCGAGCTTATACTCAACCCATCCGCGAATATGGAGGAGTCCCGCGCCGCCGTCGCTTTGAGCGAGAAGTACCCCTTCGTCTACGCCGCCGTCGGCGTGCATCCGTCGGAAACGGCGGGCTTTTCCGAGGCGGACTGCGCGGAGCTGCTTGCGCTCGCGGCGAAGCCGAAGACGGTCGCGATAGGGGAGATCGGGCTCGATTACCACTACGACGACACCGACGCGGAAACGCAGAAACGCGCCTTCGCGCGGCAGCTCGAGCTGGCGAAGGAAGCGGACCTGCCCGTGATAATCCACTCGCGCGACGCCTGCGCCGATACGCTTCAGATCGTCCGCGCGAGCGGAGTCAGGCGCGGAGTGGTGCACTGCTTCGGCGGCAGCGCCGAGACCGCGCGCGAATACGTCGCGATGGGCTTCCACGTTTCCTTCACCGGAGTTATAACCTTCAAAAACGCGCACCGCGTCCGCGAGGCGTGCGCCGCCGTTCCGCTCGACCGCCTCATGATAGAAACCGACGGCCCGTATATGTCGCCTGAGCCGCACCGCGGCGAGCGCAACGAGCCTGCCTTCGTCCGCTTCGTCGCCGCGAAGATGGCGGAGGTCAAGGGCGTTACGCCCGATCAGCTCGCGGAGATAACGTTTGAGAACGCGCTGAAATTTTTCAGGATAAATCACTGAAACCGTCTCCAAAGGAGAAAACATGCTGCTGAAAAAACGCTTTTTCGGAAAACACGACGGACTGACCGTCTTCCTGCTTGCCGCGGGACTGGCACTGTCGGTCTTCTTGCCCGTGATGATAATGACGGGCGGATACCAGCTGTTTTTCGGCGATTTCCAGCTTCAGCAGATACCGTTTTACCGCGAGATAAACCGCGCGATACACAACGGTGAGTTCTTCTGGAACTGGAATACGGATATGGGCGTCAATACCATCGCGTCCTATTCGTTCTATCTGCTCGGCAGCCCGTTTTTCCTGATAACGCTGCTCTTCCCGAGCGCGTGGACGACCTACCTGATCGCGCCGCTCTACTGCGTGAAGATAGGCCTCGCCGCGACGGGCGCATTTTTCGTGATACGCAAGCGGGTGAGCAACAAGTATTTCGCCTACACCGGCGGCATACTCTACGCCTTCTCCGGCTTCCAGATGTTCAACCTCGTCTTCAACCACTTCCACGACGTGGTGGCGTTCTTCCCGTTCGTGATACTGGCGTTCGACGCCTGCATCGAGGAGGGGAAGCGCGGCTGGCTCGGGATAATGGTGTTTCTCAGCTCGCTTTACAGCTACTTTTTCATCCCCGGCGTCGCGGTCTTCGTGATCATATATTATATCCTGCGGCTGATAGGGAAGGATCTGAAGTTTTCCTTCAAAAACCTCTGCCGCGCGTCGTTTGAAGCCGTTATCGGCCTTGTGATGGCGGCGGTGATACTGATGCCGACGCTTATGGCGCTCTCGGATTTTCCGCGCGCGAACGAGTCCTTCGGCAACAACTACTATATGTGGTTCTTCTCCGCGACGAAGCGGTATTTCGAGCTCGCCCGCGGAATGATATTCCCGCCGGAGATACCCGGCGACCTGAACTTCTTCCACCGCGGGAGCGACTCCTGGATACCGAACTGGACCTCCACCTCCGCATGGCTGCCGCTCTTCTCGGTGACGGGCGTATGGGCGTACCTGCGCACGAAGAAGCAGCATAAGCGCGATTGGCTCTCGATGCTTCTCGTTCTCTGCTGCGTGTGTTCTTTCGTGCCGGTGTTCAACTCGGTGTTCCTGCTCTTTAAGTCGAATTACTATACCCGCTGGTGGTATATGGCGATACTGTTTATGGCGATGGCTACCGCGATCGCGCTCGACCGCCGCGAAACGAACTGGAAGGCGGGCATAAAGGGCACGATAATCGCCTCCGCGGCGATTGCGCTGCCGGTCGGACTTTCCGGCGTAGTCTGGGTGCTGACGAACCCGTCGAACTTCGAGAAGGTCGACGGCGTCGGCGACGTTCTGAAGGGGCTGGAGCAGTATCCCGACCGCTTCTGGCTTTACGTATTCTTCCTCGCGCTCTGCATCGCGATGGTGATACTGCTTACGCGCATCATGCGCCCGATGTACCTGCGCGATCTCGGCTCGGACGAAAGCGGCACCGCCGCGGCGTTCGAGGTCGGGGCAAAGAAGACGGAGAAGGCCGCGGAAGCCGACGCTGACGCGCATGATGCTGTCATCCTGAGCGAAGCGAAGGATCCCACACCTCAAGCGGACGTGTCGCAAAAGGAAGGGGATTCCTCGCCCGAAGGGCTCGGAATGACAGAAACCGCCGCCGAAATCGAAGCCGCCGAAACCGCCTCGCGTAAGCGCCGTTTCTTCAAGCGCCGTAAGTCCAAGCGCGGCGGCAAGGGGCAGGACTTCATCGTCAGGTGGTCGTCGAAAAAGCGCTACGGCGCCGCGGTGCTTGCTATGACCTGCCTGTTCGCTTTCCTCGCGTGGACGTTCTACGAGCAGATCGGATATTCCAAGGCGTTCAGCCCGGGCTTTTACGAAAAGAACTACCTTTACGCATACGACAGTATCAAGCTTGAGGGGATGGAGAATTCCCGCCTCGAGAACTACGACGGAGTGCGCAACCTTTCCATCTTCATGCACACGCCCGGCCTTTCAAGTTTCCACAGCGTCGTGCCGACGTCCACGATACGGTTTTACGATTCGATGGGCATAAAGCGCGACGTCGCCACCGCCGTGCCGATAGAGCACGGGGCGCTGCGTTCGCTGCTTTCCGTGCGTTACATTCTGGACGACGACAAGCAGCGCAGTCTCTTTGAGGACCGCGGCTGGCTGAACTACGTCGGCGAGATCGGCACCTTCGACGTGTGGGAAAACAACCAGTTCATCCCGATGGGCTTCTGCTATGACAACGTGATCCCGCGCCGCGACTACGACTCGCTTAATAACGAATCGAAGTCTCACATTCTGCTTGCCGCCATGGTGGTGGACGACGACCGGATCGATTATTTCTCCCGCTTCATGAACGACGCTCCGTTCTACACTCTCTCATACAGCGAGCTTTCGCACGCGACCAACGCCGAGAAGCGCCGCGCCACGGCGTCTAAGAGCTGGGAGTTCGGGAAAAACAGTTTCACGTCCGTGATAGATATGGCGCGTGAAAACTACGTCTTCTATTCGATCCCGTACGACGCGGGCTGGACCGCCTACGTTGACGGAGTCGAAACGGAGATCGAGCGCGTGAACATCGGCTTTATGGCGGTGCTCGTCGGAGAAGGCGAGCATACCGTGGAGTTCAAATACGTCAGTCCCGGCGTCGTCACGGGCGCGAAGGTCTCGGCGGCCGCCGCCGGAGTCTTCATCGTCTACCTCACCGCCGACGCGCTGCTTTCGCGCCGCAGAAGGCGCAGGAACGGAAGGGAGGATGCGCGAGTCCGCGTGACCGCGCTATAAACGTATGGTACTGAAAAAACGCAGGATTGTATGGTTGGCCGTGCTGCTGTGTCTGGTGCTTGTCGAAGCGGCGGTCTGGTACGCTTCGCTCGACGTCATCGGATACGAGCTTTCCGAAAGCGCGGCAGTTGAGTCTGTATATCCGGGCGGTTTGAAGAACGTCGAGGGTTACTCAGTAGACGGCGATTCCTATACGCCCGAAAACGCCGATCCGCAGCTCCTCTTTTCAACGCTCGGCAAGGAGACTTCCGCGCTTGCAGTGGATTTTGCCGAACCGCTTGAAGCAGGTACCTTTATCGAGTTTTACTACGCGCCTGCAGGCGGGCAGTTCTCCGAAGCGATGAAGGAGACGCACGTCGCTAAAGCGGGTGAGAGCCGAGTCGTTTTTCCGGTCGGCGCCGAGGGATGCGAATACCTGCGCCTCGACGTCAACGGCGCGTTCAGGCTCAAGAGCGTCGGCGTCACCGCTTCCTCCGCGAGTTCCGTGCGCGACTTGAGCGGCAGGAACTTCGGCAGGCTGGCGGTCACGATCCTTTTGACCGCCGCAGTTGTGTTCTGCGCATATGCCGCCGACGAAAAACGCCGTGCGGATGCCGATCCGGTTCCCGGAAAGATAAGAAACGGGCTGTCGACCTGGCTGCCGCATGAAAAGCTTTCCGTAAACGAAAAGGTTTTCCTTTTAGTATGCTTCGCTTCGTATTTTGTCTGGTCGCTCGTGTTCTTGCACGCTCAGTACGCGCCGGACGAAATAATGCGTTATGACGTGCCGAAATACATATACGTAAACGGTTCTCTGCCTTACGGGTACGAGGAATCCATCCGCAATCCTATATGGGGGATATCCTACGGTTTTTCAATGTCGCTGCCGTATCTGCTTCAGGCGCTGTTTATGAAGGTGACGTCCTTCTTCACGATCTCGTCTTCGGCGCTGTGGATTGCCGCGCGCCTGGTGAGCGTGCTTTCGATGACCGGCGTCGCATATTTCGCGATCTGCGTTTCAAAGCGGCTGACTAAGCAGCCGACGCGATGGATATTCATTTCGCTGACTGCGCTGACTCCGCAGATAGTATTTCTCGGCAGCTACGTCAATCTCGACGCTTTCTCGCTCTTCACCGTTATGTTCATGATATACGTTTGGGTGTACGGTATGCAGAACGAGTGGAGTATCCGCAGCTGTGTCTGGCTCGGCGTCGGGACGGGGCTCTGCCTGCTCTCATATGAATTCGCTTACCCGTTCGCGCTCGGCAGCGTGATACTTTACTTTGCGTGGCATATAGTCAACCGCAAGCGGGTGACCTTCAAGCGCTTCCTGCTCCGGGGACTGCTGATAGCGGGGATTGTCCTGCTTGTTTCCGGCTGGCACTTCATCCGCAACGCCGTGCTTTATAACGGAGATATATTCGCGTTGAATGCCTCGCGGCCGTACGCGGAAATGTACGCCCGCGCCGACCTGAAGCCTTCTATGCGCATGACGATGCAGAAGCAGGGCTATTCGATTCTCGGAATGCTTCACGGCACAGACTGGATCGAGCGCACGTTCAAGAGCACGTTCTATACGTTCGGATATATGTCGGTGTTTGCCGATGAATACGTTTACACTTATATTTGGATATTACTCTGCGTTGCGGCCGCCGCGTCGCTTTTCGCCCTTTTCCGCGACCGTAAGAAGCGCGATTCCGCACGCGTCACGGGAGCGGTTGTCGCTCTTTTCTGCGCGGCGCTGACCGTGGCAATCTCGGTATACTATTCCTGGGCGAGCGACTATCAGCCGCAGGGGCGGTATGTAATAACCGCCGCGCCGCTGCTCTTCGCGATCATCGCATACGGGGTCAACGGTCTGCTCGGCGCGATTCCGCACGTGGGGGACAAGCTCAAAAGATACGCTGCGTACCTTGCGGTGGCGGGAGTGCTGGTCTTTGATATTTACGCCTTCGTCAACTGCCTTCGCGCGTTCGTTTACGTCTGATAAGGTTGTAAAAATATAAAGGGAGATTTTGGAGGGAAAAAAGATGGTATCTTTCAATTATCCGCCATATGTAGAAACCGCATTTGATTATATGAAGCAGGCGGTCGATTCACACAAGATCTGCGGCGACGGCGACTTCACCAAGCGCTGCAACCGCTGGATGGAGGAGCGTTTCGGCGCGCAGAAGGTGCTGCTGACGACCAGCGGCACGACGGCGCTGGATATGTCCGCGCTGCTCTGCGGCATTAAGCCGGGAGACGAGGTTATACTGCCGAGTTATACCTTCTCGAGTACCGCAACGTCCTTCGTGCTCGCGGGCGCGACGCTGGTTTTCGTCGATATACGCCCGGATACGATGAATATTGACGAGAAGAAAATCGAAGAAGCGATAACTGACAGGACGCGTGCGATCGCGGTCGTCCACTACGCCGGAATGGCGTGCGATATGGACGCCGTTATGGATATCGCGCACAGGCACGGACTTTTCGTCGTGGAGGACGCCGCGCAGGGGGTCATGAGCACCTACAAGGGCAGAGCGCTCGGCACGATAGGCGATTTCGGCTGCTATTCCTTCCACGAGACGAAGAACTATTCGATGGGCGAGGGCGGCGCGATCGTCATAAACCGTCCGGAGTTCAACGAACGCGCCGAGATCCTGCGCGAGAAGGGCACCAACCGCTCGAAGTTCTTCCGCGGTCAGGTGGATAAGTACACCTGGGTGGACTTCGGCGACAGCTACCTGCCGAGCGATCTTAACGCGGCCTACCTCTGGGCTCAGCTCGAGGTCGCGGACGAGATAAACAAGGACCGTCTGCGCACATGGAACGCGTACTATGAAGCGTTCAAACCGCTGGCGGACGCCGGACGCATAGACATCCCGACGATACCGGAGGGCTGCACTCACAATGCGCATATGTTTTACATAAAATGCCGCGACCTTGAAGAGCGCACACGCTTTATCGCTCATCTGCGTGAATACGGGATAACCAGCGTTTTCCATTATATCCCGCTGCACAGTGCGCCGGCAGGGCTGAAGTTCGGACGTTTCCACGGCGAAGACGTCTACACGACAAAGGAGAGCGAACGCCTTGCGCGTCTGCCTATGTATTACGGTCTCAGCGAAAGCGACTGCGAATATGTTATAGAAAAGGTACTTGGCTTTTTCAACGGCGGTGCCGAATAATTAACGTTGGAGGGGATCATATGAAAATATCGGTTGTAGTGCCGGTTTACGGTTGTCCGGGAGCTGTTGTGCCGCTTTGCGAGCGCGTTGCAAAAACCGTGTCGCAGCTTGCGGACGATTATGAGATTGTACTCGTCAACGATTGTTGTCCGAAGGGCTCATGGAAAGAGGTGCAGAAAGCCTGTGCCGCCAATCCCCACGTGGTCGGGGTGGAGCTTTCGAGGAACTTCGGTCAAATCCGCGCGATAACCGCAGGGCTCGATTACTGTGACGGAGACTGGGTGGTGGTTATGGACTGCGACCTTCAAGATCGCCCTGAAGGGATCGCCGATCTTTACGCAAAGGCGGCAGAGGGTTACGATGTCGTCTTCGCTAAGCGCAAGGGACGCAAGGATAAAGGGATCGTCAAGTTTTTCTCGCAATTCTTTTATAAGGTGTATAACCGCCTTACCGATGGAAGATTCGACAGTTCTATATGCAATTTCAGCATATCCCGCCGCGAAGTTATAGATGCATACTGCGGTATGCGCGAGCAGAACAGAGCGTATACGCTCTTTATCAAGTGGCTCGGATTCAGGCAGGCCGCAATAGATATTGACGCCGACAAGCGTTACGAGGGCAAGTCTTCGTACAACTTCAAGCGTAAAATCAATATGGCGACCGAGTTCATCACGTCTCAGTCGAACAAGCCGCTGAGATTCGCCTCGAAGCTTGGCTTTTTGATTGCGTTCGTAGCGTTCGTTGTAGCAATAGTGAAGGTGATACAGTTCTTTGTGACCGGCAACGTGCCGTCGGGATGGACGAGCCTTTTCGTGTCGATATTCCTTATCGGCGGTCTGATACTGATGGCGCTTGGTATTATAGGTATCTATATAGGATATGTTTTTGACGAAGTCAAGCGGCGTCCGCTTTATGTTGTCAGAAGCGTTGTCAACGGCAAAAAAAACGCGAACGAATCAAAGGAGGAACAGGAATGATTCTCGTTATCGGAGCAACAGGATATGTCGGCAGATATTTTTGCACAGAAATGGTTTCGCGGGGCGAAGACATCCTCGCGCTCGGAAGATCCGAAAAGGTTGCACGGTTTTTTGAGGAGAACAACGTGCCGTTCCGCTATTTTGACATCGGCGACGAAGCCTCTTTTGACAGCCTTCCGACCGAGGGAGTGGATGCGGTGATTGACCTCGCCGCATGCCTCGCCGAACTTGAAACACCGGTCGAGCGCTTCTTTGAGGTTAACACGATCGGCGTCTACAGAACACTTGAATATGCAAGAAAGAACAACATAAAAAAGGTTGTTGTCACATCTTCGCATAAGGTGTATAACGACGTTGACAAGACGGTTATTTCAGAGATGGACCCAATCAGCTTCAAGGGCGACCACTCGCCTTATATCATCTCAAAGATTGCCGCGGAGAACTTTGTGGAGTACTACAACAAGGACTTCGGCCTGAACGCAGTGGCGCTCAGACTCACCGGAGTCCACGGCTATGGTGAGATACTCGGCCATCTCAACGCAGATCACACTTACAAAAAGAGCACGTTCGAGATTTTCTTCGAGAAGGCGCTGCGCGGCGACGATATAGAGGTTTGGGGAGACCAGACGATAAAGCGTGACCATATCTATATAAAGGACGTTGTTTCCGCGCTTGCCGCTGCAGCAAAGATTCCGGAAGCGAGAGGGATATACAATATTGCCGCCGGAGTCGGATACTCCCAATACGAGGAGGCGCTCGCGGTAGCGGAAATCTTCGAAACGGAGAGCGGCAAGAGCCGCGTTATCATGTGTCCGGAAAAGCCCGGACTCACACGCGGCTATATTTACGATATTTCGAAGGCGGAGAGAGAGCTCGGTTGGAAGCCCGAATACAGTGACATCTACGCTATGTACCGCGACTACAAGAAGGAGTGGGAGTCGAAGCGCTACCATAATTACCACTATATCGTTGAGGGACAGCGTCCCGCGACGCTGTGAAAAAAGCAATGGAGAACAAAACGGACAACCGCCTCTTTGTAGGTAGGGCAGCAGTCGGCATCTATCTGATTCTGAAGCATGCCGTGAAAAAAACAGGAACGGTAATCGTCCCCGCGAATATCTGCTATGCCGGAGTATACCCCGTGCTTTATGCGGGCATGCGCGTTCGCTTCTGCGATGTTGATCCCGTGAGCGGCAACGCCACTGCGGAAACGTTTTCATCTGCGGCTGGGCATGATACCGTCGCGGCAGTCGTGCCGCATATGTACGGCAACCCCGTCGGCGATCTAGCGGAAATTGCCTCGTTCTGCTCAGAGCGCGGGATTCTGCTGATAGAGGACTGCGCGTCGGCAATGGGCGCGGAGACAAATCGTTATGCGCTCGGTGAGCAGGGCGATTACGCGGTTTACAGCACCGGGTATTCCAAGACCGTGGATCTCGGCTTCGGCGGATATGTCGTCGGTAAAAACGACATCCTCGGGCTCGAAACGGCAGAAAAGCTGCTTCCGCGTAGGTCGGGAGGCAGGGAGTTGGCGCTGTTCTCGAAGCTTTACCGCGTGCTCCGCAATGAGGGGCGCGGCACGAAGCTCGAACGCGTAATATATGACGAACTTCAAAACGCCTGCAGAGACGAATTCATTTTTTCAATATCTGATACCGAGCGTGCATTCCTGCGGAAAGGCCTTGAAAATGCCGACGCTGTAATACGTTTGCGCAGAGAGGCGCTGAAATACTATGAGAAAGTTCTCGTGCAGCACAGCGCGGCGTTTTATCCTTTTTCGGAAGGCGCTGTGCCGTGGAGATTCTGTATGCTGATATCCGATTCGGAAAAGAAAAGCGCGATCATCCGCCGCTGTCTGGCTGAAGGATTGCCGGTAAGCGACTGGTATCCGAATGTTACATATCTTTTCGGCGACGAGGGCGATTATCCCGGAGCAGATCTGCACGAGACACAGATTATTAATTTCCCGCTGCTTTTAAGCGACGGCGAAAAAGACAGGATTTGCAGCGTGATAAACGAGGTGTTGAATGAAAACAATGCGTAAGCTCGCGATAATCGGCGCTTCGGAGCTTCAGGAGCCGCTGATACGGAAGGCGAAGAGCATGGGCGTTGAGACCCACGTTTTCGCATGGGCGGCGGGAGACGTCGGCGAAAAGAGCGCCGACGTGTTCTACCCGATAAGCATAGTTGAAAAAGAGAAAATACTCGAGGTTTGCCGCGAGGTCGGCGTCGACGGTATATGCAGCATTGCCTCCGATCTGGCGATGATAACCGTAGGCTACGTCGCGGACGCGCTTGGGCTTGTCGGCAACACGCCCGACGCGGTCGAACGCAGCACAAACAAGCACCTTATGCGAGCTGCGTTTGAGAGAGGCGGAGATCCGAGCCCGAGAAGCATCCTCGCGGACGCGGATACCAATCTTGACGCGCTCGATTTGACGTATCCGGTGATCGTTAAGCCGACCGACCGCAGCGGCAGCCGCGGCATATTCAAGCTTGAAGGGCCGGAGCTTTTATCTTCCGCAGTCGAGGCGGCGCTCGGGCAGAGCTTTGAGAAAAAGGTTTTGATTGAGGAGTTCGCCGGCGGACGGGAATACAGCGTTGAATTCATTTCATACCGGGGCGACCACCGCTTCCTTGCGTTGACGCAGAAGTTTACAACCGGTGCTCCGCATTTCATAGAGACCGGCCATCTCGAGCCTGCGCAGGTCAACGCGGAAACGCTCGAGCGTGTCAAAGCCGTGGTCGTTCACGCGCTGGACACGCTCGGGCTGAAAAACGGCGCTTCCCACAGCGAACTGAAGATCGATGAAGACGGCAGGATACGCATTATCGAGATCGGCGGCCGCATGGGCGGCGATTTCATAGGCAGCGATCTGGTGGAGCTTTCCACAGGTTACGACTTCGTGCGCGCAGTCGCAGAGGTCGCGCTCGGCGAAAAGCCCGCGCTGCCGGAATCGATCGCGCCGAAAGCGGCTTCTGCGGTGCGGTTTATCTTTTCGGACGCGGACGCGGAGGCGTTCGCGCGGCTTCAGCGCGAGCACCCGGAATTCATAGTAGACTCTGACGTACGTCCTTGCGGCGGAGAGGTTACCGATAGCTCCAACCGCTTCGGGCACTTCCTGATGCGCGCAGGAACGGCGGCTGAGCTTCTGCCGTACCTTCCCGCGGAATGAGGTGTGAAGCATGAAAAAAGGCAATCTGAAATACCTGCTTATACTGCACGTCATGCTGATGCTGTATTCGCTCAGCGGCATCGCGAGCAAGCTCGCGGCGAAGCAGCCGTTCATGAGCTTCAAGTTCTGTCTGTGCTACGCGTGCATAATCCTGCTGCTCGGCGTCTACGCGATTGGCTGGCAGCAGGTCATAAAGAGGCTTCCGCTGACGACGGCGTTCGCCAACAAAGCGGTTACTGTCGTCTGGGGAATAATCTGGGGCGCGCTGATATTCAGCGAGCCGGTGACGGTCGGCAAGCTCGCCGGCGCCGCGATGGTGATCGCCGGCGTCGTGATCTTCGCCCGCGAGCCGGAGCAGCCTCAGGAGAAGCCGGGAGAGACTCCCGCCGAGGCGTCTCGGGGATCCGCGCCGGATCCTGACGGAAAGGCGGGTGACGCGGAATGACGGACGGAAAGACTTTGCTTTACGCCTGTATCCTGCTCGCCGGCGTTTTCATCAGCGCGATCTCGCAGGTTATGCTGAAAAAGGCGGCGCTGAAGACCTATCCGTCGCGCATAAAGGAATACCTCAACCCGCTCGTTATATTCGCCTACGTGCTTTTTGTCGGCACGACCTTCCTGTCTATCTTCGCGTACCGCGTGATCCCGCTTTCCATGGGGCCGGTGCTCGAGGCGACGAGCTATATCTACGTAACGGTCTTCGGCTTGACGATATTCAAAGAGAAGCTGAACGTTAAAAAAGTTCTTGCGCTCGCGCTGATAATCGGCGGCATCGCCGTGTATTCGCTTCTGGGGTGAGCATATGAAACGTCTGATTGCCGCGCTTCTCTCGGTAACGCTCGCGCTCGCCGCGTTCTCCGGCTGCGCGGAGGAGGTAAAGGAATTGAAGTTCAACGATAACGGTGAATTCAGAATACTCGTCCTCGCGGACTGCCAGGACGGCGAGAATCCGAACGGGCGCATGATGAAATTCATATCCGCGATGCTCGATATGAACAAGCCCGACCTCGTCGTCCTTCTCGGCGACAACGTCATCGAGGGCGAGGAAAAGAAGTTCCGCAGGGGCGCCGAAGCGCTGCTCGCGCCGGTCGTCGAGCGCGGAACGCCCTACGCCTACGTTTTCGGCAACCACGACGACGAATACGGCATGACGAAAGAGGTCATGCACAAGGTCTATTCCGGCATCGGCGACTGCCGCACGGTCGACGCGGCGCCGGAGATAAGCGGACTCGGCAACTGCGTGCTGCCGGTGACCGCTTCCGACGGGAGCCGCACCGCGTACTGTCTCTGGATGATAGATTCCGGCAGCTACGACCCCGTCTACGGCGGCTACGACCACGTACACGAGGACCAGCTCGAATGGATGAAGGCGACTGCCGCGGAGTACAATGCGGACGGCGTTATCCCTTCGATGGTGTTCCAGCACATAATCCCGCCCGAAGGATTCGATTTCCTGCGCGAGAGCGATCTTCCCGAAGGCACCCCCGGCACGAAGGCGTACGGCGGCAAAAACTACGCCCTGCGCCTGAACGATAAAGCCGAAGGCTACCTCGGCGAATTCCCCTGTCCGCCGACGGTGAGCAGCGGCGAGACGGACGTCCTCGCCGAAATCGGCGTCGTCGGCGTCGCGGTCGGGCACGACCACGCAAACGCGTTCATCGGCTCGTCGAAAGGCATAGATATAATCCAGTGCCCGGGCGCGTCCTTCGCGTCCTACGGGGACGATATGATACGCGGCTGCCGCCTGATAACGCTGAAGGAGGCCGCGCCGGGCGATTATTACACAAAGGTATTCACCGTCGCCGCATATGAGGCGGGCGCTTACGGCGGGGAATAGGATACAAACGGAATACGTCCCGCATCCGCGGGGCGTTATCTGAAAGAGAAGGAGGCGAGAACGATGCCCGATAAAGACGAACTTGAAAAAACGCAAGCGGAAGAAACGCAAGCGGAAGAAACGGAGTCCGTTCCCGCCGAAGAAACGGAAGCGCCCGACGCGCCCGACTCCGGCACCGCCGCCGACACCCCCGCCGAAGGCGGAGCTCCCTCAGACGAGGGAGCTGTCGAGGACGGCCTGCCGTCCGAGACTGAGGGAGGGATCTCCGAAGAAACGGAAGCGCCGGAAGACGCCGCCTCGGATTCTGTCATCCTGAGCGAAGCGAAGGATCCCACACCTCAAGCAGACGCGCCGCAAAAGGAGGGGGATTCCTCGCCCGAAGGGCTCGGAATGACAGAAGCCCCCGACGCGCCCGACTCCGGCACCGCCGCCGACACCCCCGCCGAAGGCGGAGCTCCCTCAGACGAGGGAGCTGTCGAGGACGGCCTGCCGTCCGAGACTGAGGGAGGGAACGCCCCCGACGACGCCGAAGACGACGAGCCGCTCCCGAAGTACGTTCTGCCGGTCTTTCTCGGCATAATAGCGCTCGTGATCGCGCTTGTCGTGGTGCTTTTCTTCGCGCCGGGGCTCGTGCGTTCGCGCAGCGGCGCGGGCAGCTCGTACGCGCCGTTCTCCTCCGCCGCGCCGGTCGAAAGCACGCCGGCTCCGCAGCCCTCATCCTCGTCGTCGGTTCCGTATTCCGACGTCGACGAAATACCCGATTTCATCCTCTACGGCGTCACGCCGTACCTAATGGAAGAAGGCGAGCCTTACAGCTACATGACCGAGGACATCGACGAGGAGGGCACCTCGCTCGTCGGCGTCATCACGGCGCGGAGCTACAAAAAGAGCGAGCCTACGAAAGCCGCGCAGGCGTTCGCCGCCGAAACGGAGCTCGATCTGACCGGCTACGAATCGCGCCGCGTGACCTTTGAGATTTCGTTTGAGGACGGATACCCCGAGATGGGTTACCTCTGCACCGACTATTACAACGCCGCGGCGTTCGAGAGCGAATTCGATATGATCAGCGCCTCGCCCGACGGCGAATACGAATACTACGCCGGTCACATTATGATGAACGGCGAGGAGCGCCGTATCTATCTGCTCCTTCACGCGGACTACGATTACGAGGATTCGTTCGTCGCCGCGGTGGAGTGGGACGTCATAGTGCCAGAGGGGTACGACGGCGTATGTATAGGTTACTACAATACGATGCTCGAGCAGAGCGAGGATTACCAGAACGCGGACACCGTCCTCGACTGCTTCGACCGCGACAATATGTTTTTCTTCAGATGCGATTGACATAACGGGAAACACGGAGGGCGAAGCCGATGCCGTCTGATAAAGAATACCTTAACCGCGCGCTCGCGAAGCTGGAAGGGCTCGGCGAGATCACGCACCGTCAGATGATGTGCGAGTATATGATCTATTGCCGCGGCAAACTCGTCGGCGGCGTTTACGACAACCGCCTGCTGCTGAAACGAACGCCTTCGTCGGAGCGTATCCTCGCGGAGTCGGAATGCGGCGTGCGCCGCGCCGTTCCCTACGACGGCGCGAAGGAGCAGCTCGATTTCTCCGGCGCCGGCGCGGAGCTCGTCCGCCGCGCCGTTGAAGCGCTCGTGCGCGAGCTCCCCGAGCCGAAACGGAAGAAGTAGCGGTTTTTCCGTTTACAAATCCGTTTCCGTATGATATAATACGAACAGCGCAAAATAAGGGCGGCGCCCGCCGCCCGAAACAATTAAAACAACGGAGGAACACGAATGGCAAACCGCATAGTTCTCAACACGATCTCCTACCACGGACACGGCGCGATTGAAAACATCGTCCCCGAGCTGACCTCGAGGGGCTTCAAAAAAGCGTTCGTCACGTCCGACGCCGACCTGCTGAAGTTCGGCGTGACCGCGAAGGTGACCGACCTGCTCGAAAAGGCCGGCTTCGCCTACGCCGTTTACAGCGACATCAAGCCCAACCCCACGATAGAAAACGTCGTCGGCGGAGTCGAGGCGTTCAAGGCGTCCGGCGCGGACTGCATAATCGCCATCGGCGGCGGCTCGAGTATGGATACCGCCAAGGCGATCGGCGTCATCGTCGCCAACCCCGAGTTCGCGGACGTCCGTTCGCTCGAAGGCGTCGCGCCGACGAAGCGCCACGCCGTCTTCACCATCGCCGTCCCGACGACCGCCGGCACCGCCGCCGAGGTCACCATCAACTACGTCATCACCGACGTTGAGAAAAAGCGCAAGTTCGTCTGCGTCGACGTCAACGACATCCCCGAGATCGCCGTAGTCGATCCCGATATGATGGCGACTATGCCTAAGGGTCTGACCGCCGCGACCGGTATGGACGCGCTCACCCACGCCATCGAGGGCTACATCACGAAGGGACACTGCGCGATCAGCGATATGTTCCACCTCGAAGCGATCCGTCTGATATCCGCGAACCTCCGCGGCGCCGTCGCGAACACCCCCGAGGGCAGGGAAGGCATGGCGCTCGGTCAGTATATCGCCGGCATGGGCTTCTCGAACGTCGGCCTCGGCATCGTTCACAGCATGGCGCACGGACTTTCCGCGCTTTACGACACGCCGCACGGCGTCGCCTGCGCGATCCTGCTGCCCGTCGGCCTTGAGTACAACAAGACCGTCAGCGGCGAACGCTACCGCGCCATAGGCAGGGCGATGTGCGTCGAGGGCATCGACACGATGTGCGACGCGGAAGCGGCGGACGCGACTATCGCGGCGGTCCGCAAGCTCTCGCAGGACGTCGGCATCCCCGCGAACCTCACGGGCATTCTGAAGGAGGAGGACGTCGCGTTCCTCTCCGAGTCCGCCTACGCGGACGCCTGCCGCCCCGGCAACCCGCGCGAAACCAGCGTCGCCGAGATCGCGGAGCTTTACAGAAGCCAGATGTAATTGAATTTTCCGCCGAAAACCGCCGTCATTGACGGCGGTTTTCTTATTAAACTATTGATATTTAAGGCGTCTCATGATATAATATGCGATAATATTGAAGGAGGCGTAAAAAATGGGCGGACCGATATTTGATTATGACAACGGGGAATTCATCTTCGGCTCGGGCGATATGCGCTTTAATTCCGACGGCGATATGATGATGCGGATGGGGGACAATATGGCTATGGATATGGAGACCGGAGAGATACATATTACGTCGTCATGGGATGACGACGACGATTGACGGTTTCGGAAAGTGAATATAAAAAAGAGCAGGCCAAGCGCCTGCTCTTTTTTTAAGTCCGGACGGGTCAATCGACGAGCGTCCAGTGCATTTCGCTTATGTCGCGCTTAGGGAATCTTTCGATCGTTTTGCGGCTGACCGGCTCTTTCACGTCCAGCGCGCAAAGATCGATTTCGACCGAGGGATCGAGCGCGTTCAAAAAGTCGAGGTTATCCACGCTGACGTCGCACATACGCAGCTCTTTCAGCTTCGGGATACGGGATATGGCGTCAACGTTTTCAACCTTTCCGATGAATGAAAAATCAAAAAATTCCAGCTCGGGTATTTCGCAAACGGGCGCGATATCGATGTATTTAGCTTCTGTTATCATTAGGTCATTCAGGCGCGGCAGGTTTTTCAGCGCCGAAAGATTCGAGTGCGTTACGTTCCAAAACCAGATGTATCCGATCGCAAGGCACTTGAGATTGCGCATTCCGGCGAAGACGCCGTAATCGAAATCGCCGTCGCCGACTGCGTCGACGGACAGATATTCCAGGTTCGTCAGACCCTTTATAAACTCGGCGTCGTCGTGCTCTACGGACAATGAGATATAGAGATCTTTCAGCCCGGTGCAATACTGGATGTATTCGATATCTTCAATGTGATCTTCATTGTCGAGCTCGAGTTTTTCGATAGCCGCCAGCTCCGATGCGTATATTGGGCCTTCGGGCTTTTTGAGGTCGCGTCTGACTTGAAGTTCAAACCAACGATCCCTGAAGCGTAGTTCGTTGTCGTGAGTCATTTTTATCAACCGCCATTCATTTGATTTGGCGCTATTGTAACAAACGCGGTGTCCGAAAAACAGGACAGTAAAGCGTATAACGGTATATTTCTTATCTTTTTACTCTTTCCCGCCGCTTATCAGCTTGAGCTTTTCCGCGCGCGGCAGGCGCTTGATAGCGGCTTCGCGTCGGAGGGCGGCGCTTTTGTCGGCGCAGGGCTCGATATAGACGGGCTCGACCGGCAGGCGCGAACGCGTGTATTTCGACGCCGTACCGGCGTTGTGCGCGGCAAAGCGACTTTCCGGATTGTTCGTCCAGCCGGTATAAAGCGTGCCGTCGGCGCAGCGCAGGATATAAACGCAGTCCATCGTATCGCCTCCGTTCCGTATCGATTATACCCTCCGCGCGCCGCGATTTCAAGCGCTTTGCGCCTTCTTTTTTTCACAGCCGCTTGAACGCCGCGCAAAAAGGTGCTATAATATACGAAAACCGACGAAGGGGGGGGGCGGGAGCCGTGCCGGATGAAAGCAAAAAAGCGCTTATCGCGATGAGCGGGGGAGTGGACAGCTCCATCGCCGCCGCGCTGACGGTCGAAGACGGCTTCGACTGCATCGGCGTAACGATGAAGCTTTACGGCGGCGAAGCGTCGGGCGGCGAAAGCTCCTGCTGCTCCCTTTCCGACGTCGAGGACGCGCGCAGCGTCGCTTACAAGCTTGGGATGAAGTATTACGTTTTCAACTTCACCGAGGGCTTCGACGAGTGCGTCATCCGCCGCTTCATCGACGCCTACGAGCGCGGCGTGACGCCGAACCCCTGCATCGACTGCAACCGCTATATGAAATTCGCGCAGCTTTACCGGAGGGCGCAAGAGCTCGGCCGCGGCGTCATCGTCACCGGCCACTACGCGCGTACGGAATACGACGCCGCCTCGGGCAGATGGCTGCTGAAAAAGGCGAAAAACCTCGAAAAAGACCAGAGCTACGTGCTCTATTTTCTCTCGCAGGAGCAGCTTGCGCACACGCGCTTCCCGCTCGGCTCCTTCGCCTCGAAGGAGGAGGTGCGCGCACTCGCGGCGCGATACGGCTTCGTCAACGCCGCCAAGCGCGACAGTCAGGATATCTGCTTCGTGCCCGACCGCGACTACGCCGGCTTCATCGAACGCCGCACAGGCAGGAGCTATCCTCACGGCGACTTCGTGGATACCGAAGGGCGCGTGCTCGGCGAGCACAAGGGCATGATCCGCTACACCGTCGGCCAGCGCAAGGGGCTGGGGCTGGCGCTGCCCGCGCCGATGTACGTCTGCCGTAAGGATACGGAAAACAACCGCGTCGTCCTCTGCGGCGGCGAAGGGCTCTTCACGCGCGAGCTTATCGCCTCGGATTTCAACTGGATCGCGTTCGACGCCCCGCCGCGCGAGCTTCGCGCCTGCGCGAAGGCGCGCTATTCCGCGAAGGAAGCGCCCGCGCTCGTCCGCCCGCTTGAAGACGGCCGCGTCAGCGTCGTTTTCGATCAGCCGCAGCGCGCGCTGACGGAAGGGCAGGCGGTCGTCCTCTACGACGGCGACGCCGTCCTCGGCGGCGGCACGATAACCGAAGTCAGGCGCGGCGTATAAGCACGAACGGAGCGTAAGAACATCAAAACGGACTTTGCGTAGCGCGAAGTCCGTTTTCTTTTTGCATATTCGCCATTCTATCCGCATAGAATGCGGTATGAAAACGACCAAACTGCTATCTATAATACCGACGCTGCTGCTGGCGCTGATCTGCCTGTGCGCGGCGGCGAAAAACACGGGCGAGCCGATAATCGCGGAGCTGCTGCTGACGGCGGCTCCGCTTTCCGCGCCGTCGGACGAGCCGCGCGAGCCGTCGCCGGCGCAGGGCTACGAGGAGACCGCGCTGCCGCCCGCGCCGCCCGCCGTGCAGACGGAGGCGATCGCGCCCGCGAACGCCGACGCCGGCTCCTACGAGCACGCCGTCCGCGAAATGAGCATCCTGCGCGGAACGAGCGAAAACGACTCATCCAAGGTGCATTTTTCAAACCGCACGGATTATAATATAGACATAAACGACTTCGTCGCCGCCGGCCCGGCCTTCGCGCTCGCGGAAACCGACGAGCCGCAGGTGCTTATCGTACACACTCACGCGACGGAGGCGTATCTGCCCGCCGAAGCGCCCGGCGTCAACGGCTCCTCGGCGCGGCGCAGCACCTCGCCGGACGAAAACATGGTCGCCGTCGGCGAACGCCTTATCGCCGCGCTCGAAGCGGGCGGCGTGAAGTGCCTTCACGACGTCTCCTTCCACGACCACCCGGCGTATTCGCACTCCTACGACCGCGCCGCGAAAAGCATAAAGTCATACCTCGAACGGTACCCGTCGATAAAGATCGTCGTCGACGTCCACCGCGACGCGATCTGGAAGGACGACGGCACGCGCGTCAAGCCGACCGTGCTCGTCGACGGCAAAAAGGCGGCGCAGATAATGATAATCAGCGGCACCGACAAGGGCGGCCTGACCTTCGACTCGTGGCGCGAAAACCTCGGCTTCGCCGCCGCGCTGCAGTACGCGGGCGACCGTATGTACCCCGGGCTGCTCCGCCCGCTGAACGTCGCCGCCGCGCGCTACAATATGCATTTCACCTCCGGCTCGCTGCTCTTCGAGGTCGGCAGCGACGTCAACACGCTCGACGAGGCGCTGTACTCCGCCGAGCTGATGGGCAGGGTGATGCTGGACGTTCTGAAAAAATAAGGAGAAACCGAAACGAAAAGAAACGCAGCCGTGTTCCTCGCGGCGTTCGTCATATCCGCCGTCCTGCTCGCGGGCGCCGCCTGCGCGCTCTGTCTTAAGCAGGAGGCCGGCCTCGCGGAGAGCGTCGAGCAGACGCTCGGCGAAGCGGTGAAGTCGCTTGACTCCGCGCCCCGCATCGGCGAAAGCATGGACGAAAAAACCGCGGAGACCGTAGTCGCCGCGGCCGATATCATTCTCGATACGCTCCCGCCGCTGAAACGCCTTGCGCTTTCGGTGCTGCTGCGGGGCGTTTTCGCGCTGCCCGCGCCGTAGGCGCCTGAGGCGCGGGAACTCTATAAGCCTTCCCCTTGAGGGGAAGGTGGCTTGCCGACGTGAAACGACGGCAAGACGGATGAGGTGTCGCCGCGAAGCGGCGCCTGTCATCCTGAGCGAGCGAAGCGAGTCGAAGGATCTTGTCGGTAACGGACGTATAAAACAAAAAGTGTGCAGTCGAAAACGGAAATGACCGTTCGCTTTCTACCGCACACTTTATTATTCAACAATGCCTCGTCTTTAAGATCCTTCGGCTTCGCAGCCGTTGGCTGCTCCGCTCAGGATGACAGCGGCGAAGCCGCATTCCGTCGGTTGCCGGCTGCGTGATTTCGCGGGCGATCAAGATCGCCCCTGAGGCGCGGCGGATAGTGAATAGGTAATAAAAAATTGCCGGAGCGATCCGGCAATTTTATTTTTCGGTCAGCGCGTGGATTCCGCCGCGAAGCTATACCGCCTTCGCCTTCTCGTCGAGGAAGGGGAGCGAGCGGTCGAGCTCTCTGTCGAGCACGAAGGAGGCCTCCTCGCGCAGCAGCTTCTCGGCGTCCTTCAAAAAGCGCTCGTCGCCGACGTGGAGCTTCTTGCCGATATCGAACTGCCTGTCGCGGTGTACGCGTATCGCCTTTATCAGCGCAAGGGCGGTCTCGCGGTCGTTATCCGCGAGCGCGGCGGCGCAGCGCGCCTTGCGTTCGTCCTCGTCCTCGATCCAGAGCGGCTCGATGGAGGCGAACTTCTTTGCGAGCGCCTTGATTCCGGCTTCGGTAATAAGCGGGCGCATCCTGCCGACGAGCTTCTCGTTATCCGTCGGCACGAAAAGGGTGGAGCGTCCGTTATAAACGGGCTTGAGGACGTAATAATCCTTCTTCTCGCCCGTAATATCCATCTGCGTTATACCGTCGATACGGCAGACTCCGTTGACTCCGTAAATCACGGTTTCGCCCCGGCTGAACATTTCTCCACATCCTTTCCGGAAAAAGCTTATAACTCCCCACACTTTCACTTTTGTATCACAATTATATCACGTTTTCAATAAAAAAGGAATATGCAAATTGAATAAAAATCAGCTTTTTTGCGATATTTTTCTTTGTTCAAGACGCGCAGACCGCCGAAAACGGCGTTATTCTGCGAAAAACGCCCGTTTCCGCTTGACATAAAACGCCATTCGGTTGTATAATGTACGCGTTCGAAAAAAACACAAAAACGGAGGAAAAAACAATGAGTGAACTCAAAGGCGCATGTATCATAGGCCAGTCCGGCGGACCGACTTCCGTCATCAACGCCAGCGCGTACGGCGCGATCAAGACCGCGCTCGAGACCGAGTGCATCACCGCCGTCTACGGCGCGGAGCACGGCATCAAGGGCGTGCTCGACGACAAGCTTCTCGACATGGGCAAGGAGGACCCGAAGGAGCTGGAGTATATGAAATACACCCCCTCTTCCGCGCTCGGCAGCTGCCGCTACAAGCTGAAGAACGCCGAAGACGACGACACCGACTACAAGCGCATCCTCGAGATATTCAAGAAGTACAACGTCCGCTATTTCTTCTATAACGGCGGCAACGACTCCATGGATACCTGCAACAAGATATCCAAGTATATGGCGAAATCCGGCTGGGAATGCAGAGTCATGGGCATCCCGAAGACGATCGACAACGACCTCGCCGGCACCGATCACTGCCCCGGCTACGCCTCCGCGGCGAAGTACATCGCCACCTCCGTTATGGAGATCTACCGCGACGCCCGCGTTTACGACACCGGCATGATCACCGTCATCGAGGCGATGGGCAGAAACGCCGGCTGGCTGACCGCCGCCGCCTCCCTCGCGAACTACAAGGGCAACGGCGCGGATCTCATCTACCTGCCGGAAGTCGACTTCGACCTCGACGCTTTCCTTGATAAGGTCGAGGAGATCTACAAGAAGAACGGCAAGTGCATCGCCGTCGTTTCCGAAGGCATCAAGGATAAGAACGGCAAATACATCTCCGAATACGGCGCGGAAAACCTCGCCAAAGACAGCTTCGGCCACTCGCAGCTGGGCGGCCTCGCCTCCTTCCTCGCGAACGCCGCCAAGGCGCGCACGGGCGCGAAGGTACGCGGCATCGAGCTTTCGCTGCTGCAGCGCTGCGCCGCGCACTGCGCCTCCCAGACCGACATCGACGAGTCCTTCGCCGCCGGCAAGGCCGCGGTGGAATACGCCGTCGCCGGCACGACCGACCGCATGGTCGGCTTCGAGCGCAGCTATGAGAACGGTCAGTATAAGTGCAACATCAAGCTCTTCGGTCTGACCGAGGTCGCGAACGCCGAGAAGAAGGTCCCGCTCGACTGGCTCAACGAGACCAAGGACGGCCTGAACGAGAAGTTCGTCGAATACGCGCTGCCGCTGATCCAGGGCGAAACCAAGCTCCCGAAGGAAGACGGCCTCCCGCGCTTCGTCCGGCTCAAAAAGGTCTACGCGAAGTAATAAAATAACGCACAGCTTCGGGCACCTCCCTCAGACGAGGGAGGTGTCATTTTTTGCTCGCAAAAAATGACGGAGGGAGTGAAAACTGCCGCGCAAGCGGCAATATCACTATCGCGTCAGCGATAATATCACCGCCGACGGAGTCGGCGCCCGCGGTTCCCATGTGCAAGGGGAGCCGTCGAGGCCTGCGCGGCAGGGCGAGACTGAGGGGTTGTCGGCTGCCGAAACCGTAGGGACGAGCATCGCTCGTCCGGCGGCGAAGCCGCGCCGTAGGGGCGATTATCAATCGCCCGCAAACCTTGCCGCCGGCAGCCGTTTCCGTTTTTATCGCCGACTCACCGCAGGTTCCGCACGTTGTCATCCTGAGCGAGCGAAGCGAGTCGAAGGATCTTGAAGGTAACGGCTGTAATAAACCCAAAAGTGTGAAGTCGAAAACGGACATAACAGTTCGCTTTTTGCACACACTTTGTTTTTTAATACTGCCTCGTCTTTAAGATCCTTCGACTTCGCAGCCGTTGGCTGCTCCGCTCAGGATGACAGCGGCGAAGCCGCGGCTTCGTTGTCTGCGCAGCGGGCTTTTAATTATCTCTCCTTCAGTTTTTGTTATCCGCGCTTCAGTTTTTGCGTCAAACCGATTGAATTATATCGAAACATAAACTATAATGAACACAACGGCACGCGAAATAAAACGAACGGGGGGCAATATGATACCGCAGACCATAGGCCGCGAATACGACGTCGGAAAGCTTGCGCCGGTGCAGTGCGTGAAGGACGATACGCTGAAAGACCTTGACATAAAGGATAATTGCTTCCTGCTTCTTATCGTGCGCGAAGGCGCGGCGCGTTTCCGCGTGGGGAACAGATCGTTTGAAGCGGCGGGCCCCTGCTTCGTCTGCTTCGACGAACGCGAGAGCCCGCGGCTGATAAAAAAGCGCGGGCTGAAATGCGACGCGGTCTATTTTCACCCGTCGTTCCTTAACGTCAATATGACCTTCAAGCTCGTCCACAGCAGCAGCTACAGTCGGGTGGCGCTGAGCCACGACCTGTTCCTGCTGAGACCGTTCACGGACGGAGACAGATTCGTTTTCCCGCTGTTTGACGAGCACGGCGAAAGCGTCCGCCGCTTGTTTGAGAAGATTGAGAACGAGCTGATCGAGCAGAAGGACTGGTATTGGTCGTGCAGATGCAGGTCATGGTTTATGGAAATGATACTTATCCTCGAGAGAGTATACGAATTTTTCGGGGAGGATGGTACCGATGCGTCAACAGACAGTATCGTCGATCCGCATTTGAGAGACGCGGTCGTCTATATCGAGAGCAATTATCAGGAGAGCATCACCGTGGAGAGCATCAGCAAGGCGGCGTCGATGAACCACTCCACTCTGAATGAGCTTTTCAAGGAGGAGTTCGATACGACGCCGATGGGATACCTGTGGCAATACAGGGTGGACGTTGCGAAAAAGCATCTGGAGTTCACCAACCTGCCGATCAAGGATATATCGCTGCGCTGCGGATTCAAAACGACGCAGCACTTCGTCAGGAAGTTCGGCGAGCTCACCGGCGCCACTCCGGCGGATTTCAGAGAAGCGGCGGTCGCCGAGCGCAAGGCGGCGTTCAAATAAAACGCTCGCCGGCGTTTGCCGAACTGCCGAATCGTATCCCGGAGGTGCAGGATATGGCTGAGAAACGTTCGAAAGCAGGTATCATATCGTGGATAGCGGTCGCGCTGATCGCTGCGGCACTGGCGGCGTTTTGTGTATGGTGGTTCGTGTCTCCGTGGGTATACCACAGGGATATGGTGATAACGTCGTTCGGCGCGCAGGATAAAAACGATCTGTGCGCGTGCTTTGGTATTACCGTCGATGACTCCGCCGAGTTTTTAAGCTTCGAGTATCACCAAAGCTTCAGAGAAACCACGTATCATATGAAGATCAAAGTGAACAGCCCTGCGCAGGCGAGGAAAACACTGTCAAACTATTCGAAGCGGGATGGGCAGGATAAAGAGTCTTTGTCGGGGAAGTATTTCCATACGGATGAATACCGTATCGGGGCTTCCGTTTCCGCCGAAAAATATTATGTCATTATTAATTTTAATGCGGATAGGTTTCTTTCGACCAAAACGTACAACCTGATGCGCGGTTATACCGACAGACAGATCGCAGCGGGCAATTATGATGAATGGCAGGGGATGTGAAATGACGGAGATTCCCGCAGGTCCGGTAATACCGACGTGGCTGTCGTTGTCGGTGGTGCTTGCCTTATCGGCGGCGCTTGTAGTGTTATATCTGGCGCGTAGAAAGAAGAATAAACGGGCATTCGCGATCCCCCTGATTTGCGGGATCGTCAGCGCGATCTCGTTCGCGGTGCCGTTCATAATCGCGTATCCGATCCGCGCAATCAGTCACGCGCTGTATTCTTCGCTTTACAAAAACCTCTCAGCATTCATATTGCCTGCCGCGCCGCTGTTCTCGCTGTTGGGGATGATCCTTTCCTTTGCCGAGCGCAGGAAAAACGCGGGCGTGAAGGTCTTGTGGTATGTGAATCTTACTATTTGCAGTCTTATCTTTTTCGCTTGTGCGGCAATGTGGTGCCTCGCTTCGGTTTGGGCATATGCCTTTGCGGGTGATGATATGGGTAAAAGGAACTCTACTATTGTATTTTTAGCTATTATAACCTTTGCGGCTGTCGTTCTTGCCTTTCTCGTTTATTTCCTGACGAAGGGGCAGTCGGTGGAAATAACCGTCGGCGGAGAGTTCCTTTCGGTCGGGCATACGTTCGGGGACGGCAATTACACAGTGGTGTGGGAGTGCGACGCGGGCTCGCTTTCTTCCGCAAGCACCGGTTCGGAGTATAAAGCGCCCTGCCAAAGCTCCTATTATCTCTATGCCGGTCTGAACGAAAACGTAATATGGTCGCCGGAAGACGACGACGGTTTTTCTTATCCGACCGCGACCGTGCGCATACGGGTTTTCAGATACAAGGATGATAGACGTTATCACAAGTGCGATAATGAGATCTATACGGATACCGTGACTGTATCGATCCGCGACGGAAGGCTGACGGAGGCGGAGAAGCGCGCTTTCGGCAATCCGGTCCGCGAGGGCTCGGACGATTGGCGGCAGATAGTATCTCCTTTCAGACAAGGGCATTATGTGGTTCTGCGTTACCGTTACGGGAAACCTTTGGTTTCGCCGGAGCGGGTCTGCTGGCAGACGAACGCCGTTTCGCTTTGCGCTGCGACGTTTCAGGATGCGCCCATATACATGGCATTCGAATATAACCCGCACCGGCTGCTGTATGAGAGCGATACGGTTTGCTATGATTTCAAAAAATTCTGCGGCGCCTATCTTGACGACAGCGACACCGAACAGTATCCGGCGGAAATAAAGATAGAAGCCTTCAAAGAAAATGCGGACGGGAACCGTTCTGACGCCGCTGCGCTTACGATAACGTATTATTATGCCGATGAATCAAAGAGATACGAATTGACGTATTCCTGATATCGGCAGAGGCGGAGAAATATCGAAGACAAGGAGAGATTGCCGTGTCGGATGGATTCTATAAGACGATGTACGGTATTTTCAGAACCGGCGAGGTCGTTCAGCCTGAGTTTGAATCGGCGCTGTCCGACCGTTTGCGCGAGCCTTACGATATGTCGGTTATCCTCACGGGGTTTGATACGCTGAAAACCGGTGAGGGTCTGACGTATGGCGATCTGTGCGTTCTGATCGACGGCAGAAAGTCGAGCAATAATACCGTAAAGGCGCTCCGCGGGCTGATCGGATCCGGCTTCGGCGGACTTAGCCTCAATTCGTCAAAATACGGCGAGTGCTTCCGTAAGCTTGCCGACGATCTCTTGAAAGAGTATTCCGAAACACCCGGGAACGAGTATAAAGACTGCGATGAAATCACAGTGAGCGTATGGGATTTTACCGCCGTGGGGATAAATCAGATCTACGGGGCGGGCTGCCGGGATGTCGGCAGGTATATGAATAAGCACTATAACGTGAGAGAAAACAGCATTGCCGGCTCCGAAGATTCGGAGTATATCGTGCTGATCGACAGGCTGAGTGATTTCGACAGAATAATCAAGCATAAAGAAAAGATCCGCAGCGCCGTTTTCGGAATAATGAAAGAATATGACCGCTTTGAGCTTTTGGAATACGACGAATTGAAAGTATCGTTTCTTCTGAAGGATTCTTTGGATCACGAGCGTTTGAGCCGATTGTTGAGGAGCTGTCCGGTTGAGAGGTTTTGACGCGGCAGGGAGGGCATCGATGAAAAAGCACGGCAAACTGATATTCGTGACGGTTGCCGCGGTGACGCTGCTCGCGCTCGCGGCGGCTGCGGCGTTCGTCTGGCCCGGCTTCCTCGTCAGCAGAAAGGCTGCGGTCGACGGCAGGTGGGTGGATGACGCATACGGAACCGTGTTCAGCTTTGACAGCGGCAAGTATTGTTTCGATAATTACACGTGTGCCTACGAGATCGACGGCGACGTTCTGATTATTGACTTTGGCGACGGGTTAACGAGAGTGTTTCATTTTGAGCTCGACGGCGACAAGCTTACGATCTACGACGGGCCCGTCGCCCGCAGTTACACCCGTTGGAAGAAGGGAGAGGAAAAGCCGACGAAGCTTACCGCTATCTACGGCGAGTGGTATAAGATATTCGCGGGCAAGTGGCTCGGCGATAAAGACAACAGTTTCGTTTTCAACGAAGACGGGACCGGAGTCTACAGATGCTACGGTTATGAGCAGGGCTTCACTTATATCATAAAAGATGACAATCTCGTCATCACGGGCAGCGGGGGAGTCAGCGGTCGTATTGTTTATTATATCTTTTGGTTCGACGGCGACACGCTATTCGTTCAGGACAGCTTCGGCGCTCGGGCGTCCTTCCACCGCGAAGGGGCGGAGAACAAAATGGCGGAATGACTCCGTTGGTGATATGAGTGCCTTGTATACGCAGATGTTTTGCCGGTTCGTCAAAGGGGGATTATTATGAAAAAGAAATATATCGGCGTATTTTCCCGTATATGCGGTGCGTTCAGCGTGCTGCTGTTTGTATTTTTGTCCATATTTATCTATATGTTGGCTTCCGGTTCGATCCCTCGGTGGATGCTGGGAAACACGGTGATCTATGCTTCGGCAGCGGCAGCTGTTTTTTCGATCACAGGCATCGTGTTGTCTCTTGTTGAACGCAGGACGAATACTAATGTTAAGCTATTTTGGTATGTGAATCTGTTTGAATGTTGTCTGACTTTTATGACCTATGCTTTGTGGTGGCTTTACACGATGCTCGTTGCGGGCGGCAGTTATTATGAAGGAACAAGGGGAACCGTGAGACTGATAATGTTTATCATCGCGCTTGCATTTCCCGTTATCCTCGGTGCAGTCGTGTATCTTGCGGCAAAATGGCTGTCGGCAAAACCGAAGCCGGCAGAGAAGGAGCCAGAATGAAAAGAAGCATAGCCGCGAAGCTGACGGATTCGCTGTAAAACTGTGATGTAATAATACATAAACCGTGTTGTTGCCGTAATTTGTCACTGACAAATTACGGCAACACTTGTTTTATCCGCGAAAATCTGCTATAATCGTTATGAAAACACGAAAGGGGCGCGCGATATGGATAACAGAGTACGGCTTTACGAAGACGGCAAATACCGCTGGGTCTACGAGATGTCGCTTTTCAAAAACCCGACGGTATTCCTGCTGCTCATCAAGATCTTTTCGTTCATCTTCCTCGGGATGTTCGTTCTGATGACGCTGATCGGCATGGGTGATTCGGATTTCTGGTGGAGCGGATTTTTGAGCAACCTCAAGATATTCGGCATCATCTTCGCCGGAATGATCGTGCTGGTGGGTATCGGTTACCTCATCTACGCCGCGATCATGGGAGGCAAATACGTCGTCGAGTTCGAGATGGACGATAACGGCGTCAACCACAGGCAGACCGAGAAGCAGGCGAAGAAGGCGCGCGGCATCGGCGCCGCGGCCGCGGTGATAGGCGCCGCCGCCGGACGTCCCGGCACGGTCGGCGCGGGGCTCGCGGCGACGCGCACGGAGATGTATTCCGAGTTCGCGAAGGTGCGCAGGGTCAAGGCGTACCCCCGCCGCGGACTGCTGAAGGTCAACGCCGGGCTCAATCACAATCAGGTCTACGCCGCGCCGGAGGACTTCGAGTTCGTCCGCGGGTTTATAGTTTCGCACTGCCCGAATTTGAAGTGAGCGCGAGGGTTGTCATCCTGAGCGGAGCGATGCGAAGCATCGCGCCCGTAGGGACGAGCACCGCTCGTCCGTGCATTCTCGCACCCGCGCCGCCCTTTGTCATCCTGAGCGGAGCAGCCGCGGGCTGCGAAGTCGAAGGATCTTGTCGGTAACGTTAATAACAAAAGAAAAAGTGTGCAGTCGAAAACGTGACTCTACCGTTCGTTTTCTTCCGCACACTTATATTTTTGACAAAAACTCGTCTTTAAGATCCTTCGGCTGCGCGTGCTTCGCCCGCTCCGCTCAGGATGACAGATCGACCGCTGCGTTCCGTGAGATCCTTCGCCTCCGCTCAGGATGACAAACCTATCGGCGCTTGCGTTTGCTCACTTAGTTCGCAGCTGACCTACCGGCGCGGACCAGTCGAGCGGTACGGGGTCGGAGGGGGAGCTTTCGAGCTTCACCTCGCGGCGCTCGGCGCTGCTGCGGACGAAGCCGTCCATTATCTCCAGCACGTGCAGCCCGAGGCGGCCGGAGGCGTTGTTCACGCGCCCCTCCTCAAGCGCGAGCGCGAGCTCGGAAACGCCCATCCCGCGCATATTCTCCACGTAGCCAGAGACGAGCGGAACGTCGTGGAAGTCCATATTATCAAGCGTCGCGACCTTGACGTCGCCGCCGAAGTTGTTCGGGTCGGGCGCGTTCAGCGAGCCGTCGGTGCCGTAAATCTGCATTATCGGCATCCAGTGGTTCCATACGTCGAAGCTGGTCACGAGCGTGACGATCGCGCCGTTCGCGAAGCGGATCAGCCCCGCGTCGTGCGTGTCGACCTTCACCGGGATCACCTCGCCGCGCCTCGGCTCGCTGCCGATGACGCGGGTGTCGCTGCCGCGTCCGCAGTAGGCGAAGACGCTCTCCGCCCTGCCGAGCATGCGCACGAGCGCGGTGACGTAGTACGGGCCCATGTCGAACAGCGGCCCGCCGCCGTAGTCGTAGTAGAAATCGGGCGAGGGATGCCAGCCCTCGTGCCCGTGGCACATCATGAACGCCGAGCCCGCGACGGGTCTGCCTATCGCGCCGCTCTTTATCTGCTCGCAGCAGGTCTGTATGCCCGCGCCGAGGAAGGTATCCGGCGCGCAGCCGACGTAAAGCCCCTTGCTTTCGGCGAGCTCGATCAGCTCCTTGCCCTCGGCGTAGGTCAGCGCGAGCGGCTTTTCGACGTAGACGTGCTTGCCGGCGAGCAGGGCTTTTTTGTTTATGGAGTAGTGGCTCAGCGGAGTCGTGAGGTTGAGTATCAGGTCGATCCCGCCGTCCGCGAGCATTTCGTCGAGCGTCATCACGCGGACGCCGTAGCGTTCCGCCTTCTCTCGCGCGCGGCCTTCGTCGAGGTCCGCGACGGCGGCGACTGTGACGTTTTTGAACCTGCCCGTGAGGTTATCGAGATAGATGCCGCTGATGTTGCCGCATCCGACTATGCCTATATTCATACCGTTACCTCGCTGCGTAAAGGAATCCGCGGCGCATCAGCTCCCGCGCCTGCGGTATGTCGAAGGTGTATCTGTTGTGCCCGACGCTCAGATAGAAGACGCGCCCCTCGCCCCAGCGCTTCGTGAAGCAGGCGGGAACGTCCACCGGTCCGTTGACGGAGTGGTGCCAGTCGGCGGTGGGGAAGCGGGTAGTCGCCAGCACGTTGACCGCGGGGTCGACGTGCAGGTAATACTGTTCGCTCGTTATCTCGAAGTCGTCTATGCCGTCGGTTATCGGGTCGGGGTTGGCGCGGTTAATCTTCACCGTATAGGTGACCTCGCCGCCCGGGTGCGCGACGAACTGCGCGCCGGTGACGAACTGCCACAGATCGCAGTTTCTGAAGGCGTCGCAGAGCCCCGCGTGGCATCCGGCGATGCCGACTCCGGAGGCGACCGCCTCGCTGACGTTCCAGGCGCCGTCGCCGGAGATGTCGCCCATCGTCCAGTCCGGCACGAGCAGGTCGTACTGCCTCAGGTCGCCCTCATACGCTTTCAGGTCGTCCGAGCGGTCGACCTCGAAGCCTTCTTTGCGGAGTATCTCTTCAAAGACGTCCGCGACGCCGACGGGATCGTGTCCGTCCCACCCGCCGTAAACGATAAGTGCTTTTTTCATGGCTCTGCCTCCTTGCGTTTCGTTATGTCATTATTGAAATCAAAGCTCGTTTTCGGGCTGAGTCTCTTCGGCCGCGGCCGCGTTCCCCTCCGCCTGCTCCGCGCCGAGCTTGCAGATGCAGGAGCCGGTGAGAAGCAGCGCGCCGGTCAGTATCGTCAGCGCGCCGGAGAAGTTTATCTCGGCGAGGTCGGGATGCGTCAGCTTCATGATGCCGTAGAAGATTCCCGCGGCGGCGTACGCGCCGATGGGGATGAATATCGCGAGCAGTCCGAGGCGTTTGAGCTCGGCGGCTCCGCCGAAGGTGAAGGGCGTGCCGTCCTTCAGCTCGCGCTTGAAGTAGTTGATCGCGAACTTCGAGAGTACCGCTTCGCCGGCGCTGATTATCACTCCGCATATCAGCGCGGTGAGCATGTAGTCCGCGGTCAGCGCGACCGCGCCCCCGTCGAACTTCACGAGGTATCTGTTGACGAAATCGACCATACCGCCGCCGACGATCCCGGTCAGCAGCGCTCCGATCGCGCAGAGCGCGCCGGCGACGATCGAGCAGATGAAAACTATCGTGCTGAGTATTCTGCCCGCTTTCGCGAGCCCCTGAACTGTTTTCAGTGATTTCATGTTTGTTCCTCCGAAAAGGCCGTTTATTTCGGCGCCGCGCCGATAAACCCATTTTAGTCCAAATGCACGAAAAAGTCAACGGCGAACGCGTCATTTCACGCCTCCGCGGTGCGACTATCGGCAGAATGCACAAAAAACCGCGCGCGATTTTGTGCAAAATCACGATGAAAACGGCGGTTTTCACAACACTATGAAAAAATTATCAAAAAAGATTGGTTTTACATCTTGCGAAAAGTGTGTTATTATAATATTGCTACCAAGCTAACAAGCGCTCACGCGCCGAAATAGGAGGATAATCAATGGCAAGCGTAACCTTGAAAGAAATCTACAAAAAGTATCCCGGCGGAGTTATGGCCGTTTCCGACTTCAACCTGGAGATAAAGGACAAGGAATTCATCATCCTCGTCGGCCCCTCCGGCTGCGGAAAGTCCACCACCCTGCGTATGATCGCCGGTCTCGAGGAGATCACCAGCGGCGAGCTGCTCATCGACAACAAGCTCGTCAACGACGTCGCCCCGAAGGACAGAGACATCGCGATGGTCTTCCAGAACTACGCCCTTTATCCGCATATGACGGTTTTCGACAACATGGCGTTCGGCCTGAAGCTGCGCAAGACTCCTAAGGAGGAGATCAAGCGCCGCGTCGCGGAGGCCGCCCGCATCCTCGATATCGAGCACCTGCTCGACAGAAAGCCGAAGGCTCTTTCCGGCGGTCAGCGCCAGAGAGTCGCGCTCGGACGCGCTATCGTCCGTGAGCCGAAGGTCTTCCTTCTCGACGAGCCGCTGTCCAACCTGGACGCGAAGCTCCGCGCGCAGATGCGCACCGAGCTTTCCAAGCTGCACAAGAGCATCGGCACGACCTTTATCTACGTTACCCACGACCAGACCGAAGCCATGACGATGGCGGACCGCATCGTCGTCATGAAGGACGGTCTCATCCAGCAGGTCGATACTCCTCAGAACCTCTACGACAAGCCGGTCAACACCTTCGTCGCCGGATTCATCGGCTCCCCGCAGATGAACTTCATCGACGCGAAGCTGGACGAGGAGAACGGCACCTACTACGCCGTCTTCGGCAAAGACAGAGACGTCTACCGCCTGAAGCTGCCGGAGAGCAAGAACCGCCGCGACTGCCTGAAGCCCTACATAGACAAGGACATCATCCTCGGCATCCGTCCGGAGCACATCCACGACGAGCCCGAGCTGCTTGAGAAGCACGCCGACGGTCTCCTTACCGCCGACGTCGAGGTCACCGAGCTCATGGGCGCGGAGATCTATCTCTACGTCAACGTCGTCGGCAACGCGATCACCGCGCGCGTCGACTCCACCTCGCAGGCCCGCTCCGGCGACAAGATCAAAATGGCGATCGATATGAACCGCGTCCACATCTTCGACAAAGAAACCGAGCAGACCATCAGCAATTGACGGCCGCACAGCCGGTTTCCGCAGGGGCGATTATCAATCGCCCGCAAAGCCTTCCCCTTGAGGGGAAGGTGGCGCGCAGCGCCGGATGAGGTGTAGCCGCGAAGCGGCGTCGCCCGTCATCCTGAGCGAGCGCGTAAGCGCGAGTCGAAGGACCCCCCAATTAAATATCAACGTAGGACAGCTCCCTCGTCTGAGGGAGCTGTCATTTTTGCATATAAGGGATTATCAGCGCGCTACAGCGAAGCAACCAGTTTCGCGGCGACGCGCAGTATCGCTAGCGCGTCGGATACGGTAATGCTACCGTCGCCGTCGGTGTCGCAGATCGCTATCATTTTGGGCGTTTCCGGTATGAGCTTCGCTGCGATACGCAGCGCGGAAAGCGCGTCCGCGACCGTTATTTTACCGTCGCCATCGGCGTCGCCCTTACTCGCCTCAAGCTTGGGGACGATCTCCATTCTCTCTTCGCCGCAAACGGTACAAGTATACGTTACAATACCGGGGGTCGTCGTTGTCGGCGCAACGGTGATCGTTCCGGAATCCCATTGATGACCGAGCGCGTCAACGTAAGTGTCGACATAGCTGTCGCCGCAGGAACAGGTATGGGTCGTATACCCCTGTTTTGTGCAGGTCGGAGGAGTCACGGCGGAGGTATAAGAATGAGTGTGCGGTGGATTGATATAAACCTCGGCTTCAGCGAAATGAGGAATGTTGCTGCCTTCTCCTATATTTATACCGTAGATGTAGACCTTCTGCCAACCTCTTTTATCTGTGCTGATATATGTCTTGAATCCGTGATCCCCGGGGATGCCGTACGCATCGTTTATATCCTGACGGTCTCCGTTCGCATAAATACCCGTATGCGGTTCAGAAGTCGGGTCACCCGCGCTTCCGCCGATGTATACATGTAATTGGATCGACATCCCGGGCTCATCGGGATCGAACGCCCATCCGCGAATGAATATTTCTCCGTCACCACCCTTAATCTCATCGCCATGCCCTATAGGACTATGATGAGTAATATTGACCCATTCTTTTGCGATCAAAGAATCATTACCCGCGCCCTTGTTGACTGCGTAGATATATACATATTGTCCGCCGACTTTATCCGTTTGTATATACGTTTTGAATCCATGATTTCCGGAAATGCCGTATGCACTGTTTATGTCATTTCGATCTCCGTTTGCAATAATGCCGGTATGACATTCGGCGTTGTCGTCTCCGGCAGGTCCGCCGATATAAACGTTTAAACCGAGCGACGCGCCCGGATCGTTGTAATCGAATGCCCATCCGCGAATGAACACTTCTCCGTCACCACCGACTATCTCGTCAGCGTGACCGATAGGATTGTTACTTGTGATACTGACCCACTCTCTGCCTATCAAAACGTTGTTGCCTTCGCCCTTGTTTATCGCATAGATACATACATATTGACCGCCGGTTTTATTGGTTTTAATATATGTTTTATATCCGTGATTCCCGGGGACACTATAAGAATTATTTATATCCTGACGGTCTCCGTCAGCATAAATACCTGTATGGACTTCTGCATCCGGGTCATCCGCGTATCCGCCGATATACACGTGTAATTGAAGCGACGCGCCCGGATCATCATAGTCGAACGCCCATCCGCGAATGAATACTTCTCCGTCACCACCGACTATCTCGTCGGCGTGACCTATGGGGTTGTGGTTAGTTACAGTAACATGCTCATGCCATCCCCAACCTAAATAGTGGTTACCCCAAAAGTTCCCTTCATAGCTGTCATTATAGAAAGAACTAATCCTGATTTTTTCACCTGACGCATTCAGAAATTTTCCGTTTCCAAGATAAATGCCTATATGGCCAAGGCTGTATCCCGCATCGTCAAAAAATACATCCGCGCCTACAGGTATATTATCCATCGAGGTCGATACTCTGAATTTGTCACAGTAGTTATAAGCGTTCCCATAACCGTATGATCCCTGAAACCCTAATCCGTATTTCCCATCAGGGAACTGATGGGTGCTCGACCAGAAATCAGAAACAAACAGAAGACAATAGGTATGTTGACCGTCATTGTATCTCCAGTCGGTTTTACCATTCAGTTCATTAGCTCTGGCGATGACTTGTTCTGCCGTAACGGATGATGTCTGCATGTCAGCAGAAACTGATATCACACTTCCCGGCAGCAGCGCGAGGAGCAGCGTCGCTGTGATGAGAATTGATAATGTTTTTCTTAATGTGTTTTTTGTCATTGTGTCCTCTCCTTTTCACATTCTTCTCAATAAAAAAATGCGTGGCACGAAGCCACGCACGAAAAACGCGAAGCTTCGTTGTTGCCACACAACCTTCGCTCCCCAACAGGTGCGAAAAGAAGCACGCGTTTTTACCATAATAAAAACGCACACTGTTGGGGGAAAAAGAACTATTAGGTTGTGTGGCATAACTACTATAACATCATAACTTGATTTTGTCAATGACTTATTGCGCAAAAAGGTTTTCTAGCAGGGAACCAAGGCGCCTGCGGCGGCGACACCTCATCCGTCATCGCCGCCTGCGGCGACGCTGACACCTTCCCCTCAAGGGGAAGGCGCGCCGCGCTCCCGAAAAAACTTCTCAAAAAATCAAAAATATCCTTCAATATGGGTTGCATATTTATATCGCAGATGATAAAATATTACTGTATACATTCAGAAGGTGGAACAGATGAATAACCTCAAAAACGTACTCGTTCTCTTCGGCGGAAGGTCGACAGAATACCACATCTCGCTGCTTTCGGCGGCGTTCGTGCTGGACGGTTTCCCGCGCGACAGATACAATCCCGTGCCCGTCGGCATCGCGCACGAGGGCGACTGGCTGCTCTACAGAGGAAGCACCGACAAGCTCCGCGATCAGAGCTGGATAAACGACGAGGGCAACCTGCCCGTCAATCTCTCAATGTCAAGCGCGAAGCCCGGTCTCATCACCGCGGACGGCGAATACATACGCATCGACGCTGCGTTCCCGATACTGCACGGCTCGGGCGGCGAAGACGGCTCCGCCGCAGGCTTGCTCGATCTCGCGGGGATCCCCTGCGTCGGCTGCGGCGTAGGCGCGTCCGCCGTCTGCATGGATAAGTATTACGCCAACTGCGTTATGGACCGCGTCGGCATTCCTCACGCGAAGTGGGATTCCTTCACGCTCTCCGAGTGGCGCGCCGATACCGGCATAACGAAGCGCCTTATCGACAAGCTCGGCCTGCCGGTCTTCGTCAAGCCGTCCAACGGCGGCTCCTCCGTCGGCGTCATCTGCGCGAAGGACGAGACCGCGCTCGCCGCCGCGATTGAAACGGGCTTCACCTATAACGAACGCGTCGTCTGCGAAGAGGCGATAGACGGCATGGAGATCGAGGTCGGCGTGCTGGGCGATCCGCCCCGCGCCTCCGTCTGCGGTCAGGTGCCGAACACCGGCGACCTTTACGGCTACGCCTCCAAGTATTTCGACGGCACCGAGGTCATCGTGCCCGCGCTCATCCCGCAGGAAAAGGCGAATGAGGTACGCGCTCTCGCCGTCCGCGCCTTCACCGCGCTCGGCTGCAAGGGCATGACGCGCGTCGACTTCTTCATCAGGCGCGGCGGTCAGGTCATAGTCAACGAGCTGAACACCATCCCCGGCTTCACGAGCGCGAGTATGTATCCGCGTATGTGGACCGCCGCGGGCGTTCCGCTTGCGGAGCAGATAACCGAGATAATCGAAGAGGGACTCCGCCGCGAGAGACCAAAATACGACTTCCCCGACCCGATGGGCGAATAAACGACAGGAGAAACTGATGGACGACAGAGCTATCGGCGTGTTTGACTCCGGCATCGGCGGCCTGACGGTCGCAGCGGAGATAAAGAAGCTCCTCCCGAACGAAAAGATAATATACTTCGGCGATACCGCGCGCGTGCCTTACGGCACTCGCGGCGACGGGATAATCAGGGAATACGCGCGGCAGGACTGCCGCTTTCTGATGAAGCGTTCCGTCAAGGCCGTCGTCGCCGCCTGCGGCACCGTCAGCTCGGTCGCGCTCGACGCTGTCGCCGCCGAAGCGGACGTGCCCGTCTACGGCGTAACGGAGCCGGCGGCGAAGTACGCCGCGGAGAAGTATCCGCGCGGACGCGTCGGCGTCATCGGCACCCCCGCCACCGTAGAAAGCGGCAGCTTCGCGAAGCTGATAAAGCGCTTCGCGCCGGAGTGCGAGGTCGTTTCGGCTGCCTGCCCGCTCTTCGTGCCGCTGGTCGAGAGCGGAATGCTCGGGGGCCCCGCGGTGGAGCTTATCGCGAAGGATTATATCCTTCCGCTCGGCAGTCCGGACGCGCTCATCCTCGGCTGCACCCACTTCCCGCTGCTCGCTCCCGTCATCTCGCGGCTGCTGCCGGATACGGAGCTTATCAGCACCGGCGAATGCCTCGCGCGGCGTCTCGCTTCCGAGCTTGAGGCCGGCGCCGGCGGCGCGGACGAGTATTACGTCAGCGACATCGGCAGAGGAACACGCGAGCTTGCCTGCCGCATAATGGGCGGCGAGGTCGAGCTCATCACCGCTTCGGCGGAATAACTTACCCTTAAGGAACACCTATGAAAAACGATTACATACTCACCCTTACCGGCGCCCAGAACTGGGACGGCGACACGGATACGACGGAAATGCGTACCGACTGCTCGCTCTCGGCGGAGGACGGCGGCTACGTCATAAGATACGAGGAGATCGCGCCCTTCGGCGACAAGGTCACCACGGAGTTTTCCGTCCGCGGAGACGTCGTCACGATGCAGCGCGGCGCGGACGAGGCGGGCAAGATGGTCTTCGAGAAGGGCCTTCGCCACACCTGCTGGTACTCCACGCCGGTCGGCCCGTTCATGGTCGGCATCTGCACGCAGTCCGTCGAGTCGGAGCTTTCCGGCGAAGGCGGCTTCATCGACCTCGGCTACACGATAGACATAAACTCCGCTCTGCGCGCGCAGAACAGGATAAGCATAAAGCTCAGAAAGGCTGAAAGAGACAATGAACGCAATTTCAAAAGCTGAAGCGCAGGCGGTATCGCTTATAAACTCCGCGGCGGCGCAGGCGTTCCCGGAAGCGGCGGAGCTGCCGGCGTTCTCCGTCGAGAAGCCCGCCAATGCCGCGTTCGGCGACCTCTCTGTCAACGCCGCGATGGTGTGGGCGAGGGCGCTGCACGCGTCTCCCCGCGACATAGCCGCGAAGCTGATAGAGAAGTCCGATTTATCGGACACGTTTTTTGATACCATAACGGTTGCCGGAGCCGGCTTCATAAACTTCACCTACTCGCCCGCGTTCTTCCGCGCGGTGCTTGCCGAGGCGCTCACGCAGGGCGCCGGCTACGGCAGGAGCGAGCGTATGAAAGGGCAGAAAATAATGGTGGAGTTCGTCTCCGCCAACCCGACCGGCCCGATGCACATCGGCAACGCCAGAGGCGGAGCCGCCGGCGACGTGCTTGCGGAGCTGCTTTCGCGTTGCGGCGCGGAGGTGACGCGCGAGTTTTACGTCAACGATTCTGGCAATCAGATCGAGCGCTTCGGGCTCTCGCTTGAGGCGCGCTACCTTCAGCATTTCGGGCAGGACGTTCCGGTGCCGGAGGACGGCTACCACGGCGACGACATCACCGCGCGCGCCGGGGAGTATATCGCGCTTCACGGCGACGACGTGCTGAACGCCGAGCCGCAGCTGCGCCGCGACGCGCTCGTCGCATACGCGCTCGAGAAGAACATCGACCAGATACGCGAAACGCTCCACGGCTACCGCATCGACTACGACGTGTGGTTCCGCGAAAGCTCGCTTTACCGCGACAAGATAACCGACAAGGTCATTTCGATACTGACCGAAAAGGGCCTTACCTATGAGAAGGACGGCGCCCTCTGGTACGCCGCCTCCCGCCATTCGCCCGAGGACTGCCCGGAGGACAAGCGTCTGAAGGACGAGGTGCTCATCCGCACGAACGGCAACTGCACCTACTTCGCCGCCGACGCGGCTTACCACTACAACAAGTTCGCCCTGCGCGGCTTCGACAAGGTCATCAACGTCTGGGGCGCCGACCACCACGGCCACATCGCGCGTCTGAAGTACATCCTCGACGACCTCGGCCTGAACGGCAGCGAAAACCTCGAGGTCGTGCTCATCCAGCTCGTGCGGCTGATGCAGGACGGCAAGCCGGTGAAAATGTCCAAGCGCACCGGCAAGGCGATATCGCTTTCCGACCTGCTCGAAGAGACCTCCGTCGACGCGGCGCGCTTCTTCTTCAATATGAAGACGCCGGCGACGGGCATGGATTTCGACCTCGACCTCGCGATCGAGCAGTCGGCGCAGAACCCGATATTCTACGTGCAGTACGCACACGCGCGCATATGCAGCCTGCTCGCCACCCTCGCGGGCGACGGCTACGTCCTCGCGGAAGGCGAAGTCCCCGCGGCGGACGGACTGACCAGCCCGGAGGAAAAGGCGCTGCTGATGCTGCTCGCGGAGTTCCCGACCGTCATATTCGACGGCGCGGAGAGCCGCGACCCGTCCGGCGTGACCCACTACGCGACGCAGCTCGCGTCCGCGTTCCACAGCTTCTACAACGCCCACCGCATCCGCAGCGGCGAGAAGGAGCTGATACTCCCGCGCCTCGCGCTCGTCACGGCGGTGCGGCAGGTGCTTGCCAACGCGCTCGACATCCTCAAGGTCGACGCGCCGGAGAAAATGTGAGGACGATATGAAACAAACCCCTATGATACTTGACGGCGGCAGCGGCGCCTGTCTGATACAGGCGGGAATGCCCGCCGGCGTCTGCCCGGAAAAGTGGGCGCTCGACAACCCCGCCGCGCTGACGCAGCTCCAGCAGAACTACGTCGCCGCCGGCAGCGACGCCGTCTACAGCTTCACCTTCGGCGGCAACGCCGTGAAGCTTGCCGCGCACGGACTTGAAGGCGAGTGCGAGCGGCTCAACGAGGAGCTCGTGAAGCTCTCGAAGAACGCCGTCGGCTCCGCCGCGCTCGTCGGAGGCGATATCGGCCCGACCGGACTGCTGCCCAAGCCCTTCGGCGACGCGGATTTCGACGCGCTCTACTCCGTCTTCGCGCAGCAGGCGAAGGCGCTCGAACGCGGCGGCGCGGACTTCATCGCCGTTGAGACGATGATGTCGCTGACCGAAGTCAAGGCCGCGGTGCTCGCCGCGAAGGCTTCCACCGACCTGCCCGTCTACGCCTCGATAACCTGCGGCTCCAACGGCCGCACGCTGACCGGCTGCGCGCCTTCGGCGGCGCTCGTGACGCTGCAGGCGAACGGCGCGGACGCCTTCGGGCTCAACTGCTCGCTCCCGCCGGAGCAGATGTACGCGCTTTTCCCCGAGCTGATAAAGCTCGCGAAGATACCGCTGACCGCCAAACCGAACGGGGAGTACCCCGACTCCGACGGCGTCAGGCACAGCGTCGCGCCGGAGGCGTTCGCCGCCGATATGAAGCGGCTTGCCGAACTGGGCGTCGCCGCGATGGGCGGCTGCTGCGGCTCGACTCCGGAGCACATTTCCGCGCTCTCCGCCGCCGTCTGCGACGTCGAGATAGAGACGGCGCAGGGCGAGGGTGAATACCTCGCGCTCGAGCGTCAGATATATCCGCTGCCGTCCGCTGAGGAGCTCGCCGCCTGCGGAGTTTACTCCGCGATGTCGCTGCTCGACGCGGTGGACGCGGGCGAGAAGATCATCCGCGTCAGGATCGACTCGCCTTCGGACGCGGAAACGCTCTCCGATATGCTGCTTTACGCGAACGCGCCGGTCTCGGTCGTCGCTTCGGACGTCGAATCCGCGCTCCGCGCCGCGGGCATATGCCCCGCGAGATTCCTGCTCGATCCGTCGGGCACGGTCTCTTCGCAGGAGGCCGCGCAACTCACGCGCCGGCTCTTCGCTGCGATAGCGTAAATAAAAACACCGAATATACAAAAGAAGGGAATGGTAGGAATGATTAACGCGGATTTCTCGCAGAAGTTCGGCAAAGAAGCGCTCACGTTCGACGACGTTCTGCTTATACCCGCCAAATCCGAGGTGGTGCCGAAGGAGGTCAGCGTTTCTACGCGTCTGACCAACGCCATCCGCCTGAACACGCCGCTTATCAGCGCGGCGATGGACACCGTCACCGAGGCGCGTATGGCGATAGCCATGGCGCGTGAGGGCGGCATAGGCATAATTCATAAGAATATGACGATCGAGGAGCAGGCGGACGAGGTCGACAAGGTGAAGCGCAGTGAAAACGGCGTCATCGTCAACCCGTTCTACCTCTCTCCCGACCATTACGTTTACGACGCGGACGAGCTTATGGCGAAGTTCCGCATCTCCGGCGTGCCCATCGTCAAGGCGGGCAAGCTCGTCGGCATAATCACCAACCGCGACCTTAAGTTCCTGAAGAACTACAATATGCGCATCGAGGAGGTCATGACGAAGGATAACCTCATCACCGCGCCCGTCGGCACGACTCTCGAGCAGGCGCAGGAGATCCTCTGCGCACACAAGGTCGAGAAGCTGCCCCTCGTCGACGAGAAGGGCAGACTCAAGGGACTTATCACGATAAAGGACATCGAGAAAGCGGTGCAGTACCCGAACTCCGCGAGAGATTCGCAGGGCAGACTGCTCTGCGGCGCGGCGATCGGCGTTACCGCGGACGTGCTCGACCGCGCCCGCGCGCTTATCGAAGCGGGCGTAGACGTGCTCGTGCTCGACTCCGCGCACGGCCACTCCAAGGGCATTCTCGAATGCGTCGGCAAGGTCAAGGAAGCCTTCCCCGACTGCCAGCTCATCGCCGGCAACGTCGCCACCGCCGAAGGCACCGAGGACCTCATCAAAGCGGGCGCCGACTGCGTCAAGATCGGCATCGGCCCCGGCTCGATATGCACCACTCGCGTCGTCGCGGGCATCGGCGTTCCGCAGATCACCGCGATCTACGATTCCGCCTGCGCCGCCGCGAAATACGATATCCCCGTCATCGCCGACGGCGGCATCAAATACTCCGGCGACGTCGTCAAGGCGCTCGCGGCGGGCGCGTCCGTCGTAATGATCGGCTCGCTGCTCGCGGGCTGCGACGAGAGCCCCGGCGAGAGCGAAGTCTTCCAGGGCAGACGCTTCAAGGTCTACCGCGGCATGGGCAGTATGGCGGCGATGTCGAAGGGCAGCTCCGACCGCTACTTCCAGCAGGGCTCCACGAAGCTCGTGCCGGAGGGCGTCGAGGGCCGCGTTCCCTACAAGGGACCCGTCGCGGACACCGTCTTCCAGCTCATCGGCGGCGTGAAGGCCGGCATGGGCTACTGCGGCTGCAAGGATATCCCCGCGCTGCACAGCGACAGCCGCTTCGTCCGCATCACCGGAGCGGGCCTCAAAGAGAGCCATCCCCACGATATTTATCTGACCAAGGAAGCGCCTAACTATTCGGTCAATCCGCAATAAGTGATATTAAGAAGGAGGAAGAATATAAATGGATAAGAATCAGGCGTTGAAATACACTCTCGAGCAGATCGAGAAGAAGTGCGGCAAGGGAGCCGTAATGAAGCTGGGCGACGCGCCCGCGATGAACGTTGAAGCCATTTCCACCGGCTCGCTCGGGCTGGATCTTGCGCTCGGCGTCGGCGGAATGCCCCGCGGCAGAATAATAGAGATATACGGACCGGAATCCTCCGGCAAAACGACTCTGGCGCTGCACGTCATCGCCTCCGCGCAGAAGGCGGGCGGCGAAGCGGCGTTCATCGACGCGGAGCACGCGCTCGATCCCGTTTACGCCAAGGCGCTGGGAGTCGACACCGACAACCTCCTCGTTTCTCAGCCGGACTACGGCGAGCAGGCGCTCGAGATCGCCGAAATGCTCGTCCGCAGCGGCGCGATCGACGTCATCGTCGTCGACTCCGTCGCCGCGCTCGTTCCCCGCGCCGAGATAGAGGGAGATATGGGCGACGCGCACATGGCGGTGCAGGCGAGGCTTATGTCTCAGGCGCTCCGCAAGCTCGCCGGCGTCATTTCCAAGACGAACACGATACTCATTTTCATCAATCAGCTGCGCTCTAAGGTCGGCGTGGTCTACGGCAACCCCGAGGTCACGACCGGCGGCGCCGCGCTGAAATACTACTCCACCGTCCGCATAGACATCCGCCGTGCCGAGCAGATAAAGAACGGGCTCGAGCTCGTCGGAGCGCACACGAAGGTGAAGGTAGTCAAGAACAAGGTCGCCCCGCCGTTCCGCAACGCGGAGTTCGACATACTCTACGGCAAGGGAATCTCCAAGGAGAGCGAGCTTGTCGATATCGGCGTGCGCGTCGGCGTAGTCGAAAAGAGCGGCACGTGGTTCTCCTATAACGGCGCCCGCATCGGCCAGGGCAAGGACAACGCGAGGATATTCTTCGTCGAGCATCCCGATATGGCCGCCGAGGTCGAAGCGAAGATCCGCGAGAAGATCCTCGAGGGGGCTTCTCCCGCGGCGGAGGAGTCCAAAGCGCCGCTGGCTCCCGTTTCCGGCGGGATCGGAGCCGGCGTTGAAGAAGAGTAATCAATGATATGAGAGTCTCTCTCAAACGCCTCGGCAAAAAGCCGTTTTTCGCCGTGCTGACCGAGGAGGGCGAGCCGCTCGGGCTCGTCGACTTCGAGGGCAAGGGGCGGCTGCGGCTTTCCGACGGCTGCGAAGCGGACGGGACGGAGCTCGAGGCGGAGATTGCGGAGAGCGAGAAGCGCATAGCGCGCTCTCACGCTTACTTCCTGCTTTCGCGGCGGGACTACTCCACAGGCGAGCTGATAAAGAAACTGACCGAGCTGCCCGTGAGCGAAAAAGCGGCGGAACACGCTGCGGCGCATCTTACCGAGCTCGGCTACGTTCGCGACGGCGAATACGCCGCGCGCGTCGCCGCGCACTACGCGGCGGCGGGCAGCGGACCGCTGAAGGTCTCCGCGGAGCTGCGGCGGCGCGGCTTCGATTCCGCGACGGCGGAGGAGGCGCTGGCGGCGCTCGAGGAGAGCTTCGACTATCCCGAAAGCGCCCGCGCCGAAGCGGAAAAGAAATTCGGCCCGCTCGGCGAGCTTTCATGGGAGCAAAAAGGGAAGATAACCGCGTTCCTCGCCCGCAGGGGCTTTACCTACGACCAGATAAGCCGCGCGCTCGGATGACCGCGCCGGCTGAATAATCCGCAAAAGGTGATACTATGAACCTTCCGAACAAGCTGACGGTACTCAGAGTCATAATGATACCGATATTCGTCGCGGTGATATTCGTCACGGCGATACCGTACCGTTTTCTCATAGCCGCCGCGATTTTCGCGATCGCGTCGCTGACAGACCTGCTGGACGGGAAGATCGCGCGCAAGCGCGGACTCGTGACCGACTTCGGCAAGCTGCTCGACCCGCTCGCCGACAAGGTCTTCGTTACCGCGGCGCTGTTCTGTATTATATGCGTGACGGAGGATCCGACGTGGCGGATGCTGCTGACGATAGCGACGATAATAATCGTCGCGCGCGAATTCCTCGTCACGTCGCTGCGCCTGCTCGTCGCGAGCAGGGGAGTCGTCGTACCCGCCGCCTATATGGGCAAGGTGAAAACGACGCTTCAGATGATAGCGATAATCTGCATCCTGCTCGAAACGCAGTTCGCCTGCGAATTGAGGGGGCTGATGTGCTTCGAGCACTGGATCGGATACATAACGCTCGCCGCGGCGGTCGTCGCGACGATAATTTCGGGCTGGCAGTACGTTGCCGCCTACGGTTCGTATCTTGACCCCGAGAAATAAGGGGTTGGATATATAAGTAATTTTGCTTCCACGGAAGCGGAAGAGGAGCTGACAACATGGCACAGAAAATCAGAACGGCGATAATCGGCACCGGCGGTATCGCCAACGGCAAACACCTCAAGGGCCTCAGAGCAGTCAAGGACGTCGAGGTCGTCGCGATCTGCGACATCATCCCCGAGAGAATGACCGAAACGAAGCAGAGATATCCCGAGATCGCGGGCGCTGCCGAGTACGTCGACTACAAAGAGCTGCTGAAGGACGAGAGCATCGACTGCGTACACGTCTGCACGCCGAACCGTTCTCACGCGTTCATCACCATCGACGCGCTGAACGCCGGCAAGCACGTCATCTGCGAGAAGCCCATGGCGACCTCCTATGAGGAAGCGGTCGCGATGTGCGAAGCGGCGAAGAAGAACGGCAAGCTGCTGACCATCGGCTATCAGAACAGACAGACCAAGGAGCAGATCTACGCTCACAAGCGCATCGAGAACGGCGAGCTCGGCGAGATCTACTTCGCCCGCGCCCACGCGCTGCGCCGCAGAGCGATCCCGAACTGGGGCGTTTTCCTCAAGGAAGACGAGCAGGGCGGCGGACCGCTGATCGACATCGGCACCCACGCGCTCGATCTGACGCTGTGGCATATGAATAACTACCGTCCCGTCATGGCGGTCGGCCAGACCTTCAAGAAGATCTGCCGCGACGGCAAGAACACCGGCAACATCTGGGGCGGCTTCGACGCCTCCGAATTCACCGTCGAAGATTCCGCGTTCGGCTTCGTCAAGATGGAGAACGGCGCGGTCATCAGCATCGACGCCTCCTGGGCGCTCAATATGCTCGACACGCGCGAAGCGATCTGCACCCTTTGCGGAACGAAGGGCGGCATCGACTTCACCGACGGCGTCCGCATCAACAAGGTCGTCAACGACGCCATGACGATCGAGAAGCCCGACCTCAGCGAGGGCGGCGTCGCCTACTACGACGGCTTCGCGGGCTTCGGCCCGGACGAGGCGGAGTCCAACACCTTCTACGGCGCGGTACGCGGCGAGAACGAGCTGCTGGTCAAGCCGGAACAGGCCGCGGTCGTCACCCGCATCCTCGAGGGCATCTATAAGTCCGCGGAGACCGGAAAGCCCGTCTTCTTCACCTACGACGACTAAAGCGAGGTAGAGATATGTATCTTGGCATTATCGGATGGTTTGATGAAAACAGCTTCCGCAACGCGGCGGAAAAGGGCATCTCCGCGCTCGAGTTCGATATCAACGACAACTACAGAGTTCCCGAGTTCACCGCCGCCGTTCCGCAGATAAACGAGTGGATAAAGAAGTACGGCGTTTCAGTCGCCGCCGTCGGTCAGTGGGGGACCGAGCGTCTCCTGCCCGACAGGACGCTGAACGAGGCGCAGATCGAGATCGAGAAGGAGCTGATGCGCTCCGCCGCCGCCGTCGGCTGCGGCGTTTACATCACCGGCTGCAACCGCGGAAAGAGTCTCTGGGACGACGACGCCGACTTCGCCGCCGCGGCGAAGTATATGCGCCGCCTTGTCGAATACGGCAACGAGATCGGCGTAAAGGTCTGCCTCTACAACTGCGACTGGAACAACTTCCTCGACAATTCCGGCGCGTGGGGCAGGATCATTCCCGAAGTTCCCGGCCTCGGCATCAAGTTCGACCCGTCGCACGCCGTCGTTCACGGCAGGGACTGGCGCGAGGAGATGCGCAAGTGGGCGAAGCATTTCTATCACGTCCACGTCAAGGGAACGCTCTATCTCGGCGATAACTGCTGGGACTTCCCGCCCGCGGGGCTCGACGATTTCGACTGGCATTCCTTCATGGGCTATCTCTACGCCGGCGGCTACAACGGCTGCGTTTCGCTGGAGCCGCACTCATACATATGGCAGGGCGAGCTCGGCGAGAAGGGCATACAGTACACCGTCGATTACATCAAGCCGATGCTTCTCTGATTTTCCGCAAAAGTAATAAAAACGCCTCCCGCGAGGGAGGCGTTTTTGCTTACTTGAGAAGGGTAGAAGGGATTTGAACCCTTACGCCGTCATGATCGCGAGCAGGCAGACGCGCTCGCCGGTGGAACCCTTGTTCTTTTCCGATGACATATATATCTCTATCGTATGCGCCGCGTATTCGCTGCCGGCGTAGACGGTGGCGTATCCGGCGCAGTTTTCGGCGCCGTCGATGTAGTCGCATTCGAGGGTCGCGGCGTGCGCGCCGTCGACGTAGACCTCCATACGCCCGCCGGTGCGGTCGGTAACGCGCCAGTACATCAGCGTGATATACTGCGCGTCCGCCTGATATACGAGCGGGGCGCCGCCCGGCGTCGCGCATTCCCAGCCGGCGCGGTCGAAGATATCGTAGCGCAGGCCGTAGCGGACGAAGCTGCCGAAGCTGACCGGGCGCTTGTAGTTCGTGAAGAGCCAGCCGTTCATATAGCGGCAGGGGGTGAGCCCGACGGCGGGTACGGGGATATCCGCGTCCGTGTTTATCTTATCCAGTTGGCGGCGCACGTTTTCGAGGAAGTTCGCGACCAGCTCGCCGAAGAGCGCGTGTCCGTTCAGCCCGAGGTTGAAGCCGTCGTCCGTCAGCGAGGAGAAGAAGAACTTGCCGTCCGCAAGCTCCTGCGCGACGGCGTGGCGCAGGCTTATCACCGGGCAGCCGTAGGCGCGCGCGATCTCAAGCTCGGTTTCGAAGTCGGAGTTGCAGGAGGCGTCCATCGTGCAGAGTATCACGACGGCGATCGGCTTTTCGGCGGTGAGCAGCCGCCGCACGACGACCTCGAAGGTCTCTCTCGCCTCGGGGTTTTTCATATCCGCGACCGAGTAATCGAGAAAAACGACGTCCGCTCCGTCGTTTATGAGGTTTCGCCCTACGTCGTGCGCTCCGTAGCGGGAGTCGCTGCCGGAAACGCCCCTGAAGAGGAAGTTGAAATTATCGCTGCCGTACGCGTCGGCGAACCAGCGCCGTATCGCAAACGGGTAGGCGTCCTTCATGTATTCGACGCCCTCGCCCGCCATGGCTCCGCTGCCGCAGAAGCCTACGGTAACGGGCGACCTGTCGATCGACGGGTCGGGGCGGGAAGCGGCCGGCGCGCTGTCTTCGCTCGAGAAGTACGGCGCGGTCTCCTCTGCGGCGAAAGCGGCTTCGCAGCGTTTGAGCAGACGGGCGAGCCGTATCAGATTGCCGGCGTAGAGCGTGCCGCCCGCGATGCGCTCGGAAGTCAGATGCTCCGCGGAGCTGACCGAACGCGCGCGCAGCTCGATGCTCGTCAGCGGCGCGTCGCTCAGGCGGTCGCCGTTGACGTCATAAAGCGGCTCGTACTCCGCGTCCGGAGTCTCCACCGCTTCGTTGGAGCCGAAATCGAGCCTGCCGCTCTCGGGATGAAATATCCCGTCGAGCCAGCTGCAGCCCGAGAGATTTGCCAGCGACAGAGCGAGCGCCGCAAGTATTATTATTGTAACGATTCGTTTCACGGCGTTCACCTCCCGCTGTGTCTGCCTGTAAAAGATTATACCCCGTCGCCGCCTCAAAGTCAACCGGTTTGGAGTTTCAAAGGCCGCTTTTCGTCCGTTTGGAATAAATTACATATGAAAGTATATAAAAAACTTTTTGAAAATATCACGCATTCGTAATAATATCACAATCCGACAAGAAAAGCGCCGTTTTTGGAAATATAATAATAATACCTATAATGTGCAACTATGGGTAGTTGTCTCCGTTTTCCCGCGGAGACAGAGAAATCCTGATTCCGGAGGTCAAATTATGATTAAGAGATCGATCAAAAAATCGGTCGCGGTCGCGGTGCTTGCCGGGCTTATTATGACCATGTTCACGGCGGTCATACCGATGCTCGCTTCCGCCGCGCAGGACTGGGGCATTGAAAACGTGCAGTTAAAAGCCCTCCTGAGCTGGACCGACGGGGACCTTGCGAACGTCTCCGCTACGAACGCGACTCTTTCCTTCGACATAGGAAGAAAGCCTTCCGTCGCCACAAGCGGTACGACTAAGAGGGATCCCGAGAAGAGCCTTCTGATCACCGCGGTCGAAGACGGCGACGCCGCTTTTTCGAACTTTGACGCGGACGGCAACCCCGTCGCCGCTGATTTCACCAACCGCTACAACGAGGATAAGAACGTCAAGGACTTCACCATCGTCTCTCCCGACGGCGGCGAATTCGAGGGTATCTGCCTTTGGGTGAATACCAACGTGCTCGGTACGGACGCGGTGAACTGCTGGCTTGAGATCGTCCTTTCCGACGGCGATAAGAAGGCCGTTATGAAGGACGCTGCGACCGTCGGAGCTCTCGGCTCCGTTGCGGACGGCGGCGACTACATGTACTTCAAGTTCAGCGACTTCAACGTCGACGAAGGCTTCAGCCCGATCGCGTTCTCGCGTATGGACGTGATTCTTCACGGCGCGAAGAAGGGGAATCAGCTGCTCATCAGCGACTTCCGTCTGTTCAACTTCTCGCAGTCCTACCTTGACGCCATGGAAGCCGTCAACGCTCTCTACGGACCCGAGGAATACGAAACCGCCGCGTATGAGAATTTCACCTCCGCCTACGAGGCCTATATCAAGGAAACGCTGAACGGCAAAAAGGCGAGCGTCAACACCAAGAAGGACGCCCTTGACGCGGCTATCGCAGAGCTCGGAAAGAAGCAGCTGAAGCTGTTTGACATCAAGGGCTTCCGCGCTTACAAGACCGAGGACATAGACGAGATGTACGAGCAGCTTTACTGCAACGCCTCGCTCATCACGAATAACCACAAGGACTACGTTTACGACTACGACGACGTCGAGGACGTTTACAGTCTCGAATACAACTCCACCACGAAGCAGTGGGAGCGCGTCGCCGGTCCCAACGCTTCCATGAAGCTGCTCAAGCTCGTCTGCACCGAGGTCGAGGGCTGGATGGAGTTTATGAACTACGACCGCGAAGAGAAGCTGGAAGACGGTCAGCCTATCCCGATCAACGACGACTTCTTCGGAAAGGATATGAGCGGTTACACCGGCCTGCGCTTCTATATGAATTTCCGCAACATCCCCGAGAGCTACGCCAAGTCGGTCGACGTTATCATCGGCACCTACGGGCAGGAGCCCAATCAGATCTTCACCTCGCATATGGAACTCCCGGATAACGAAGAGATGAAGAAGAGAAACTACAGCGGCTACTATGAAGTGCCGTTCTCCTCCTTCGATAATCAGGAACTGCTCCCCGAATATATGGATAAGCTCGACACCTTCGGTCTGAGGTTCAACGACATCACAAACGGCGTCGAGGTCGCGATCACCGACGTCAAGGCGTACATCTACGTTGACACGAAGGCGCAGAAGGCGAAGCTTGTCAATCTCATTGAAGACATCGAGAACGAATACGAAGAGAGCTTCTGGTCCAGACAGTCCTGGGCGAAGCTGATCGAAGAAAAGAACGCCGCGCTCAAGATCGCGGGTACCAAGGACGTCACTCAGGAAGCGATCGACGCCGAATACGAGAAACTTTCCGCCGCGGTCGCAAACCTCAAGAAGCCGCAGTACGCGCTGCTCCGCTTCCCCGGCTTCGCGCCGTGGACCGCCGACCAGCTCAAGCAGATGGTCAACAACGGCGGTAACTTCTCGATCACGAGAGACCAGGCGTATCTCGCCAAGGATGAGAACGGCAACGACGTCACCGACGCCGGCCTGCTTATCGAGTACAAGTCCGGCGCGATCCAGCTTTACAGCTACTCCAACGCGAACTCCGGCGAGACTGCCGAGTATAAGCGCCTCGAGGCCGTAACGACGCCGTTCGGCGGCAGAAACGCCACCGGTTACGACGGCATCCGCGTTTACCTCTATATGCCTAAGGGCGGCGCGCCCACGCGTATGTCGATGACGATCGGCAACTGCAACGCGTTCATGCCGATACTGACGGCGACCTGCACGGTCGACACGTCGGATATGAAGGAGAGCGGATACGTCTACTTCCCCTTCAACGCCTTCAAGCTTTCCAAGAACGATCTGTCGCTCGACTATGAGTTCCTGGATTATTTCGCTATCAACATTCAGGGCAGCTATCTTGTTCAGGAAGCGTTCTACTGCCTGTCCGATATAGCGGCGTATAAGATCCTCGACGACGAAGGCAACCCGCTCGACGGCGACCTGCCCGGAGCCGAGGCTCCCGTGTCGCTGCTGCCGACGATAGCCGTCAGCCTGCTTGCGTTCGCCGCGTGCATGCTGATGATGACCAAAAAGGCCTCCCGCGCTAAGCGCAGCGGTCGCTGAGCGCGTGTCGGGAAAAGGAGGAACTGACTTATGAAAAAGATACTTACGTTCATACTCGTGATTTCCCTGGTCGGAGCGCTTTTCACCGGGCTCTTCCCGATAGGAGCGTCCGCTGAAGGCGAAGACGAGCCGTATTACGAAGCCTTCGTTTCCACGAAGCTCACTGGCTTCCTCGCCTGGGGCACGATCGAGAAGACCGACGAAATGCCGGTCGGTATGACGATGGGCAACGGCGGCAGCATCAACAACAGCGATACCGGCGTTTTCACCATCTATCCGAAGAAGGCGACGAAGGATAATATCTTCACCGCGCTTTCTCCGCTTGCGGACGGCTCGCTCGACGAAACCGTCACCGCTCTTGCCGGCAACCCCCTCTCGCTTCCGGACGGCGGCGGCACTGACCTCTCCGCTTTCGACGGCATTCGCGTACAGCTCAATTCAAAGAGCATCACGCAGAACATCACGCTGACCATCGGCGCTCAGCACACCGATCACGACTTCACCGCCAGCGTCAAGTTCAAGTACGCCGACAGAGAAGCCAACAACAACATTTACGTCTTCTTCGACATCCCCGAGGATGAGGAGGAGCGGAAGAACTACAAGTATTTCGTAAACAGCGAAGACAGCACGGTCGGCATTACCGACGAACAGCTCGCCGAAGTCAACTACATCTCCGTAGACGTCGGCAGAACGACCGTCAACACCGGATTCCTTACCATGACCGACCTTGCCTGCTTCAGCAAAGAAGGCGGCGTATCCTATACGAAGATAATGGCCGACGGCGCTACGAAGCGCTGGGCCGAGTACACCTCCAGCTCGTGGAAGACCTTCAAGAAGGTCTACGACCAGGCGAAGGCCGCCACCAGCGCGACTCAGAAGGAAAAGTTTGCCACTCAGCTCAAGGAAGCCATAGACCAGCTCGTTCCGCTGACCATTTCGAGCGTGGGACTGCCCGGCTTCGATAACTGGACGGCGGAAGATCTCGCCAAGTCGTACACAAGCAACGGTACTCCGACGCTTATCTCCAACAAGGATAACCCCGAGGAGTACGAAAAGTTCGGCGCGGCGCTCTCCGATGAAGATATCGCGCAGGGCAAGGAAAAGAAGATGATCAAGGTCGTCGGCAAGAGCAAGGAGAACTCGGTCATATTCCAGAACTTCCGCCCCAACACCACCAGCTTTACCAGAATGCCGTCCGATATTTTCGGAGCCAAGTCGCATACCGGCTACACCGGCATACGCTTCTACGTATCCTCTCCCGACTACGGCAAGTTCAAGAGATACGACAGTATGACCAAGACGACCACCGGTTTCAAGATCACCCTCGGCGGCAACGCCAACATAACGACCGCCTGCGAGCAGAGGATAACCATTGACGGCGCGGGCAAGGGCGATCCCTACGTCATCACCTTCGACGGCCCCGGTTACGTTTACGTTCCGTTCTCCGAGCTTACCGGCGAGGAGAAGATGCCCAACCCCGGCTACATCTTCCAGTTTGAAGTCGTAATGCCCGACGACGGCGCGACCTTCTATCTCTCCGGATTCGAGTATTACAAGAAGGAGACCAACGACAACGCGGTCAGCCTTTCCGAGCTTGCTCAGCTGATAGGCGAGGCGCAGAACGTCGATGAGTACGAATACAGCGCCGCCTCTATGAAGGCGCTCGACCGCGCGCTGCTTTCCGCGCAGACCACCTTCAACTCCTCCTCCGCCGAGGTCGAGGACGTCGACGCCGCCTGCAAGAAGCTCCGCACCGCGCTTGACGGACTTGAAAAGGGCGAGGTAAAGTACGTCAACCTCAACTCCTTCAAGAGCTGGGACAACATCACCGGCAACCCCGGTATCACCCTTGAGAACGCGGTCGCGAGCGTCACCGAAGACAAAGCGTTCATCAGCACCGAGTCGGATTTCGGGATTCGGTTCAAGCTGAACCGCGGCAAGACCAACTTCTCCTTCTCGAACTACAACGGCAACGCCGTTTACAACAACCCCTTCGGCAGCGAGTACAAGTACATCTCCGGCATCCGTATGTACGTCGTCGTTGAGAAGGAAGAGTACGCCAGCGGCAAATACCTGCAGCTCGCTCTGAGCAACGTCAACTACACCTGGGAGAGCTCGGCGACGAACTCCACCAAGACCTACCACGGACCCGACTGGTACTACTGGCAGATCTCCGACATGGAGCTCGCTGAGAAGTATTCCGAGCTGAAGGTCCCCACCGCCTCCTTTGAGGAGCAGCTCGAGAACGAGCAGGCGATAATGAGCGGCAGTCATCCGATGATCCCCGCGCCCGACGCCTTCACGCTGTCGGTCAACGTTTCCGGCTCCACCTCAATCTACGTCTCCGACCTGCAGGCGTACCAGAAGCTCGACGCCGACGGCAACCCCGAGGGCATGAACAGAAACTCCAAGACGGGCGATACAGGCAGAAACATGACTCTGACCTTCGCGTTCTCCGTCGCGGCGCTCATCTCCGGATGCGGCCTCGTGCTGACGAATAAGAAAAGCAAAAAGCGTGCGTAACGCTTAAACGGACGAATCCGGCTGAAGCATGTCTTCAGCCGGATTTTGTTTGCCGTATTCAGCAGCGCATACGGAAAAAGCCGCCGTAAAACGGCGGCAATTTCCGGAAAGGAGCCAATGACTATGAAAAGCAACAACAGCGAAATCAAAACGCCCGAATTCAAAGCGGGCAGATACAGACACTTCAAGGGCGGGGAATACCGCGCCCTTTTCGTCGCGAAAAACTCCGAAACGCTCGAGGACGAGGTCGTCTATCAGGCGCTTTACGGCGAGGGCGGCTACTGGGTGAGACCGCTCTCGATGTGGAACGAGACCGTCGAGCGCGACGGAAAGACCTTCAAGCGTTTTACCTATATAGGCGAATAGCGCGTCAGAACTCGTCTTCGAATTCCTCAAACTCGTCAAACTCATCAAGTACGTCGAGTTTGTTGCGTTCCTCTTCCTCTTCGTCGAGCATCATCTCGAAAAGGATAAAATCTTCGAAGTCAAACCCGTCGCCGTTTCCGAAAAAGAAACCCATGGAATTATCCTCCTTAAACCGTTTGTCAGAACGGCAGCTTGCCGTCCGGACCGAAAAAGAAATCGTCGTAATCTTCCGTATCGGAGCCGTCCCCGGAGTCCGGATCGAAATCGTCATCCTCGCCGTCCGCGCCGCAGTCGAGCGCGTCGAGCAGCTCGCCGAATATGGCGTTCAGCCGCTCCGTCAGTTCTTCCCTTTCGGCCTCGCTTTCGCGCGCGCGGCCGAAAGCGCGGTCGGCGTTGCGGGTGAACCTCCTGAACGCGCCGCGCGTTTCCGAAGGGCCGTTGACGTCGTTGAACAAATCTTCAAGCAGGTCGTGCCTGTCGACCAGCTCGGAAAAATCGGCGTCGTCATCCGTATCCAGGACGTCGTTGTAATAAGTGAGGATCCCGTAGATCAGCATATTTGCCGCCGCGCGGCAGGAATCCTCGGTGTAGCGCACGCGTTTTCCGTTCTCATCATTCTTTCTTATCATAATTCAACCTCCATATAAAAATCTATTTGCCGAAGATGAGATCGATGAACCAATAAACCATAATAGCAATCGCAACGAACTTCCAGAAGCCGTAGGAGCAGCCGGGACATCCGCCTCGCGGCGGATCGCTGCGCGAAAACCGTTCCGTTTGCTCCATTTCCCACATTTCGTCAATACTGTCGTCTATGTCGCGAAAGTCCATATCCCGCCCCCGTTCATCCGTCCTGCCTATTTTACGCGTATATGATAGCGCATACGGTGTCCCATAAACAGGACTTTACAGGTTTTTTTGAAATAAAGCAAAAAATAACGACCGCTCGTGCGGCCGTTATTCGTTTCAATGGGATTGCGCGGGTTACTGCTGGGGCGTCTGCTGTTTGTTTTGTGCGGAGTAATAGACGTTCTGCGCGATGTTGGAAACGCGGTTGAGCATTTCCTCGTTGGACTGCTTGAGCTCCGAGACGTTGTCGACCATATCGCCGAAGCCGTAGAGCATGAAGCTCGATACCCACGCGAGCAGGGGGAGCAGCACGAGCAGGATGATGCCGGCGATGATCAGAGCCATGCCGCTGACGAAGCTGGTGGAGCCGTTGCTGCTGACGGTAATGCCGCTTCCAGCGGCGCCGACGGCGATAAGGGAGAGTCCGGAGATGATGCCGCCGATTATGCCGATCCAGCATACCACCTTCGCGAGCGTTTTGATTTTCTTGCCGATGTTGTTGAACATTCTGATTTCCTCCTTATTGATTATTATTCACTGAAACGGTTATTTCCGTGTTGCGAACTCGAGTATATCTGCGGTCGCTTCGCCGCGGCAGGTGTCGTTGAGTATCTCGTGGCGGCAGTTTTCGTAGAGCTTCATCTCGACCTGCGCGCCCTCCGCCTTCAGCATATCGTAAACCGCGGTAACGCCCTTGCCGTAGTCGCCGACGGGGTCTTCGGAACCGGATACGAGCAGTATCGGCAGGGATTTATCTATATTTCTGAACCACTTTTTGGCGTTGCAGAAGGAAGTCAGGCGCATCAGGTCCTGATACGCGCTGACCGTGAAGCGGAAGGTGCAGAACTTATCCTGCGAGTAGGTCGCGCGGACGCCTGCGTCCTTCGTCAGCCAGCTGCGCGGGTCGTTTTCGCCGGCGAAGCGGTCGTTATACTTACCGAAGGCGAGCTTTTCCGCGAGGCCGGAATAGGCGTGTCCGCCCTTAAAGAACTTCATCATTCCCATCATCGCGGCGCCTGCCTTCGCGGCGGGATTCGGGCCGCCGGTGCCCATTACGACGAGGCGGTCGGGGATAAACGTCGTCTCGGCCGCGGTGCGGACTATGAAAGAGCCCATGCTGTGTCCGAGCAGGACGTAACGCAGACCGTCGCCGTACTCCTTCTTCATCGCGTCTGCGAATTCGGCGACGTCCTGCGCGAGCAGCTTCCAGCCGTTTTTCTTCGCGATATAGCCGAGCTCGGAGTCGTCCTTCGCGGTGCGGCCGTGCCCGAGGTGGTCGTAGCCGAAGCAGACGAAGCCGGCTTCCGCGGCGGCGCGCATGAAGGCGTCGTAGCGCCCGATGTGCTCGGTCATCCCGTGCACGACGTGAAAAAGCCCCTTAGTTTCGCCTTCCGGCAGATAGACCTTGCCGGCAAGCTCGTGGATCCCGTCGCATGACGGGACTTTTTTCTCTATAACGCTGATCATATCATGCCTCCCGTTTTATCGGTTTGAAACCGGGTATATCAGTTTTTATCGAACGAACGGCACGCGGCTACGGCGCGTTTCCAGCCGTCGAGCAGGCGCGAACGTTCGTCTTCGCTCATGGCGGGGGAGTATCGCGTTCCGCTGCCGAGTTTTTCCTTGATTGCGGAGCGGTCGCGCCACACTCCGGCAGCGAGTCCCGCGAGCAGTGCCGCGCCGAGCGCGGTCGCCTCCGGCGACGGCGGGAGCAGTACGTCCACGCCGGATATGTCCGCCTGGAACTGCATCAGGAAGCGGTTCTGCGAAGCGCCTCCGTCCGCCTTCAGGCAGGTCAGCGGAAGGCCGGCTTCGCGAAGCACGCGGATGAGGTCGTCCGTCTGGTAGGCGATGGATTCGAGCGCGGCTCGGCAGAGCACGGCGCCGTCGGTGCCGCGGGTCAAGCCGAAGAGCGCGCCGCGCGCCCGCATATCCCAGTAAGGCGCGCCGAGCCCGACGAACGCGGGCACGAGGTAGACGCCTCCGTTATCCGGCACGCTGAACGCGAGTTTTTCGCTGTCCGCGGATTGTTCGATCACGCGCAGCTCGTCGCGGAGCCACTGTATCGCCGCGCCTCCGACGAAGATGCTGCCCTCGATCGCGAACTGCCGCGGAGCGCCCTTTTCGCCCGCGGCGGCGGTGACGATGAGGCCGTTTTTCACGTCCGGCCGCGTCTCGCCGACGTTGGCGAGCAGGAAGCAGCCGGTGCCGTAGGTGTTCTTCGCCTCGCCGGATTCGAAGCAGCCCTGCCCGAAGAGCGCGGACTGCTGATCGCCCGCGATGCCGCAGACGGGCACCTGCGTTCCCATAACGTCGGTATAGCCGTAGACCTCGCCGCTGCTGCGCACTTCCGGCAGTATGCAGGCGGGTATGTCGAGCGCTTGGAGCAGTCCTTCGTCCCAGCGGTCGGCTGAAATATCATATAGCATCGTGCGCGAAGCGTTTGTGCGGTCGGTGGCGTGCACCTTGCCGCCGGTGAGCTTCCAGAGCAGCCAGCAGTCGACGGTGCCGAAGAGCAGCTCGCCGCGCTCCGCGCGTTCACGGGCGCGGGGAACGTTGTCGAGTATCCATTTGAGCTTGGTGCCGCTGAAATAGGCGTCTATGCGCAGTCCGGTCTTCTCCGCGACGTAGTCGCCGAGCCCCTCCGCCTGCAGCCTTTCGCAGACGTCCGCCGTGCGGCGGCACTGCCATACGATCGCGTTGCAGACCGGCTCGCCTGTGCGTTTGTCCCAGACTACGGTGGTTTCGCGCTGGTTCGTGATTCCGACGGCGGCGATGTCGTCGGGGGAGACTCCGCTTTTCGCGACGCACTCCGTCATAGAGGCATACTGCTTTGCGTATATCTCCACCGCGTCGTGCTCTACCCAGCCGGCGCGGGGATAGATCTGAGTGAATTCGTGCTGCGCTATCGCGACCGCGCGGCATTCCTCGTCGAAGAGGACAGCGCGTGCGCTTGTCGTGCCTTCGTCGAGCGCGAGAACGTATTTCATCATACGGCACCGCCTTTCATAATAATAATTGTAGCATATAATACGGAAAAACGCAAGGAGCATAATAACACTTGCAATATTGACGTTTGTGATATATAATATATATTGGATGTTTGCGAAGAAGACGGAGATGTAAAATGAAGAACATATCCATCGTGATACCGAGCCTGGACCCCGACGAAAAGCTTGTCGAGGTCGTTCGCGGACTGCGCGGAGCGGGCTTTGAGGATATATTGATAGTAAACGACGGCTCCGCCGCCGAGACCCTTCGTTTTTACGACGAGGCGGCGGCGGAAGGCGGTGTGACGCTGTTGACTCACGAGGAAAACCGCGGCAAGGGCAGCGCCCTTAAGACCGCGATAAAGTGGCTTACGGAAAACCGGCCGGATATAGACGGCGCCGTTACCGCCGACAGCGACGGCCAGCACACGGTCGAAGACATAACCGCCGTCGCGCATGAGCTCGCCGCGCATCCGGACAGTATCGTTATGGGCTGCCGCGACTTTAACTCTAAGGACGTTCCCGCCCGCAGCCGCTTCGGCAACAAGGCGACGCGCACGGTGCTGCGTATGTCCACCGGCCTGCGCATAACCGATACTCAGACGGGGCTGCGCGGACTTCCCGCCTGCCGTTTCGCGGAGCTGCTCGGGATAGACGGCGAGCGCTACGAATTCGAGATGAACGCGCTCGTATACGCGGGCAAAAACGGCATACCGATCCGCGAGGTGCCGATAAAGACAGTGTATATAAACGGCAATGTCGGGTCGAAGTTCCGCGTCGTCGCGGACTCGGTGCGCATCTACCGCGTCTTCGCGTTCACGCTGAACTCGGTGCTTTCGACGCTGCTTGAGCTTACTATATTCACGCTTCTCAACTGGCTGCTCGATATGACCGGCGTACCGACCTCGGTAAAGCTGCTCATTTCGACGGTCATCTCGCGTGTCTGCTCGTCGATAGTCAACTATACGATAAACAAAAAGGCCGTCTTCCGCAGCGGCGGAAAAGCAAGCATGCGCCGTTACTATACGATGTGGCTCTGCCAGATGGGCTCTTCCTACGGGCTCGTCTACCTCTTCGTGAGGCTGACGGGCGCGACCGGAATGCTGAAAACCGTCGTGAAGATGGCGGTCGATACGACGCTCTTCTTCGTGGGCTACTTCGTCCAGAAAAACTGGGTTTTCAAAGACGACGACAACTAAGCGATAAATAAACCGATATAAAAACGGAGGAAATACAAATGAAAAAACACCTGACAAGAATCCTTTGCTTCGCGCTCGCGCTGCTGACGCTCGCGTTCTGCTGCAGCTGCGGCGAGAAAGAAGAAAGCGTTATGCCCGATCCGCAGGACGTCGCGCCGGTCTTCGAGCCGGTCGCGGCTCATATGACCGACCTTGCGTACGTCGGCGGCGGACTGGTCTCCTTCAAGGACGCTGCGACCGACAAGCTCGGCCTTATCAATTCAAAAGGCGAAACGGTCGTCGAGGCGGAGTATTCGAAGGTCAAATACTGCGCGATGCAGCTCTTCTTCGTGCTGACGAAGCCGGACGGCAGCGAATGCACCTATAATCCGGAAGACAAGTCCTACACAGACGGCAACCTCTGCGCCCACGGCGGCCCCGCGACCTTCGTCTGGGACGCCGCGAATCAGCAGGCGGTCTACTATGAAGTCGACGCCTACCCCGTTCCGGAGGAGGATCTTCCCGCGGAGGGCAAGGCTGAGATAATCTTCGACCTTAACACCCGCAAGGTCGGCCTCGTCGGTCACGACGGCAAGCTTATCGTCGAGCCGATATACGATGAAGGTCTGCCCTTCGCCAACGGCGTCGCCGCCGTGAAGAAGGACGGCAAGTGGGGCTACGTCGATATGCACGGCACGGTGGTAGTAGGCTTCTACTACGACGACGCCTACGTCGGAGCCGCCTGCACCGACCTCGGTCAGGATATGCCTTACGACGCGGACGCTAACGGAATGATCGTCCTCAATCACGACGGGCTTTACGGAATCTACAACAGCGCCGGCGATATCGTCTGCGCCTTCCAGTACAGGGATCTGATCCCGTTCGGCGACGGTAACTACGCCGCGCTCACGATGAACGGCGAATGGAAGCTCGGCAATATCGGCGGCGTTTCCACGCCGAACTGATAAGCGAAAGGGAACGGCTGAATGCTGATCAAAAACGGAACGGTGCTGCGCGGGGATTTCACACTCGCGCGCGAAGACGTATCGGTCGAGGGTGAAAGCATCTCCGCGGGCGCGGGCTCCGGCGAATGCTTCGACGCCTCCGGCCTGTTCGTCCTGCCCGGTCTGGTGGATATCCACACCCACGGCGTCGGGGAGCACGAATGCTACGACGGCGGCGGAGCCGCGCTGAAGGTCGCGCGCTCGCTCGCCGCGGGCGGCACGACAGCGTTTCTCCCGACCTGCCGAGGAATGGATATCGAAAAGCTCGTTTCCGTAACCGGCGAGATCGCGGAGATTATCGAAGCCGGTGTCCCCGCAGACTGCGCCTCGCCCGAGGGGATAAACCTCGAGGGCCCGTTCCTTTCGGAAGCGAAGCGCGGCGCGCACCCGGCCGAATACCTCTCGAAGCCGGATACCGCGCTCTACGCCCGCCTTCGCGAAGCGGCGAAGGGGCGCGTCAGGCTCGTCACCGTCGCGCCCGAATGCGGCGGCGCGGAAGCGCTCATTGAAGAAATAACAAAGACCGCCGTCGCTTCACTCGGGCACTCCGCGGCGGATTACGAAACGGCGAAACGCGCCTTCGCGCGCGGAGCGTCGCACGTCACGCATCTGTTCAACGCGATGCTCCCGATGGGGCACCGCGAACCCGGGCTCGCCGGCGCGGCGCTGGACAGCGAAGGCGTAACCTGCGAGCTTATCTGCGACGGCGAACACGTCCATCCGGCCGCCGTCCGCCTCGCCTTCAAAACGCTCGGCGCGGAACGCGTCGCGCTTATCAGCGACTCAGTCGCCGGAGCCGGACTGCCGCAGGGGGAATACGTCTTCCGCGGCGTCAAACACAGGCGCGACGGAGGTAAGGCGGTACGCCTCGCCGACGGGAGCCTCGCCGGCGGCGGCGGCTTCCTGCTGGATAACGTCCGCAGCGCCGTGGAATTCGGCGTGCCGCTTGCGGACGCCGTCCGCGCGGCCTCGCTCACTCCCGCCCGCGTCATCGGCGCGGAGGGGCGCATCGGCAGCATCGCCGCCGGCAAGCGCGCGGACCTCATCCTCGTCGACGCGGAGCTGAAACTCAAAGCAGTCGTCCTGCGCGGCAGACTTCTCTCATAAAGGAGACGAAAATATGGGATTTCTCGACAACATGATGTCAAACAGATATAACCGCAAGGAGATCAAGCGGGCGCAGGCCTTCACCGACAGGGCGCTCGCGCTTGCGGACCGCTTCAGCGCCATGAGCGAAGCGGAGCTGAAGGGCATGACCGCGCAGTTCAAGCAGCGCATCGCCAACGGCGAGGAGCTCGACAGTATCCTGCCGGAAGCGTTCGCCACCGTCGCGGAGGCGTCCTGGCGCGTGCTGAATATGCGCCACTACCCCGTGCAGATGATCGGCGGCGTCGTGCTCCACAAGGGCAAGATCGCGGAGATGAAGACCGGCGAAGGCAAAACGCTCGTCGCCACGCTCCCCGCGTATCTGAACGCGCTGACCGGCAACGGCGTGCATATAGTCACCGTCAACGACTACCTCGCCAAGCGCGACAGCGAATGGATGGGCAAGGTCTACCGCTACCTCGGGCTTTCCGTCGGCCTCGTCATTCACGACGTCGACCCGGCCGAACGCCGCCCGATGTACGAGGCGGATATAACCTACGGCACGAATAACGAAATGGGCTTCGACTACCTGCGCGACAATATGGTCACCTACAAGGAGCGCATGGTACAGCGCGGCCACAGCTACGCGATAGTCGACGAGGTCGACTCCATTCTCGTCGACGAGGCGAGAACGCCGCTCATCATTTCCGGCCCCGGCGACAAATCGACGGAGCTCTATCAGCTCGCCGACCGAGTCGCGCAGACGCTTCACGCCGAGCGCTTCGTCGAGCTCAGCGACAAGGAGAACCACGACGATATCGACGCCGACTACATCATAGACGAAAAAGCGCGTACCGCGACGCTGACTCCCCGCGGAGTCGAGAAGGTCGAACGCGCCTTCAACATAGACAACCTCAACGACCCGGAGAATATGACGCTTTCGCATCATATCAATCAGGCGATCCGCGCGCGCGGCATCATGAAGCGCGACGTTGACTACGTCGTCAAGGACGGCGAGGTCATAATCGTCGACGAATTCACCGGCCGCCTTATGTACGGCCGCCGCTACAACGAAGGCCTCCATCAGGCGATCGAGGCGAAGGAGGGCGTGACCGTCGCCAAGGAGAGCAAAACGCTCGCGACCATCACCTTCCAGAACTACTTCCGCCTTTACGATAAGCTCGCCGGCATGACCGGTACCGCGATGACCGAAGCCGCCGAGTTCCGCGAGATCTACGACCTCGACGTCGTCGAGATCCCCACGAATAAGCCGATGATCCGCGACGACAAGCCGGACGTCGTCTACAAGACCGAGGCGGCGAAGTATAACGCCGTTATCGAGCAGATATCCGAGTGCCACGAAAAGGGCCAGCCCGTCCTCGTCGGCACGGTCACGATAGAGAAATCCGAGCTGCTTTCCAAGATGCTCAAAAGGCAGGGGATACAGCATCAGGTGCTGAACGCGAAGCATCACGAGAAGGAAGCGGAGATCGTCGCGCAGGCGGGCAAGCTCGGCGCCGTCACCATCGCCACGAACATGGCGGGCCGCGGAACCGACATAATGCTCGGCGGCAACGCCGAATACCTCGCCAAGGCGCGTATGCGCAAGGAGCAGGTGCCGGAGGAGCTCATCGTCGAAGCCACCGGCTACGCCGAAACGGAAGACCCCGACATCCTCGGCGCGCGCGCGAAGTTCCGCGAATACTACGACGAATACCGCGCCGAGACCGCGAAGGAGGCGGAGCAGGTCGTCAAGGCGGGCGGTCTCTTCATAGTCGGCACGGAGCGGCACGAAAGCCGCCGTATAGATAACCAGCTTCGCGGTCGAAGCGGCAGACAGGGCGACCCCGGCGCGAGCCGTTTCTTCCTCTCCGCGGAGGACGAACTCGTCCGTCTTTTCGGCGGCGACCGCATAAAGGCGACGCTCGAAATGCTCCGCGTGGACGAAAATATGCCCATCGAATCCAAGATGCTCTCGAACGTCATCGAGAGCTCGCAGAAGCGCGTCGAGAGCCGCAACTTCTCGATCCGCAAGAGCGTCCTGCAGTACGACGACGTCATGAACCGCCAGCGCGAGATAATCTACGATCAGCGCGGCAAGGTGCTCGCCGGCGAGGATATCCACCCCTTCATCGAGAAGATGAAGGAGGATACCATCAACGCCGTCTGCGATATGTACCTCGGCGGGAACATACCGGACGAGTGGAACCTCATGGGTCTGCGCGACCACTACCTCGGCGTTCTGACGGACGAGAACACCTTCAACTACACCCGCGAGGAGCTTCAGGAGCTCGACCGCAAGGACGTAATAAACGAGCTTATGCGCCGCGCGGACGAAAAGATGGAGTCGCAGCGTGAAATCTTCGGCGAGATGTTCCCCGAGCTCGAGCGCATCGCGCTGCTGCGCTCGGTAGACTCGCGCTGGATGGACCACATCGACGCGATGGAAGACCTCAAGCGCGGCATCTACCTGCGCTCCTACGGCCAGCAGGATCCCGTCAACGCGTATAAGCAGGAGGGCTTCGATATGTTCGACGAGATGATCGAGGCCATCAAGGAGGATACGATCAAGCGCGTCCTCGCCGCAAAGATCGTCCGCCAGGAGAAGATGGTGCGCGAGCAGATCGCCAACCCGATCCATTCCTCCCACGGCGGCGACGGCTCCGTCAAAAAGCAGCCGGTCGTCAAGAAAAAGAAGATCGGCCCGAACGATCCCTGCCCCTGCGGCAGCGGCAAGAAGTACAAAAACTGCTGCGGATAAGCCGAAGCAGCCGAATAACCCCGACAGGAGTGAGCGCCATGTTCGATTGCCGCATAACCGTGATGCGCAGGACCTTCTACAAGGACCTTGCGGGGAAGTATGAAAACCCCATAGAGCACGCCTGCGATATGGAGATAGGAAAAGTTTTCGTCAGCAAGGGAGGCAGGCGCCCGGAGGGCTTCTGCGAGAGCGCGTGGTATTCGCTGCGCCCCTTCGTCGAGGAGCTCGCCGCGGGCGGCGGCAACTTCTACGACGGCTGGATGAAGGATCCGAAGTCCGCGATGATCTCCTGCAACGACGGCTTCCGCCCCGTCAGCTTCTATGTCGAGGCGATAGAGGGATAAAAGCGAAAGAATACGAAAAAACGCTCCCATAAAGGGCGCGCAAATTAGGGATAAGTCGGGTTTTGAACGGCTGTTTCCCGCCCATGCTTCACAAAAAACAGCGGCCATACATCAAGTATGACCGCTGTTTTGTTGTTTTGCCTGAACGATAAACATCTCGTTCAAAACTG